>NZ_BAAACW010000095.1:9728-22481 GCF_039521845.1 Alkalibacterium iburiense | reverse complement strand
AGAGCGGGCAAAATCGCACTGTTAACAAGGAAAAGTAGTAAACCGGTTAGGTTTTGACACCCTAACCATATCATAGTATACGCACACTATTTTGTGTTTTTTAAAATTAGGAGTTATTTTTGATTTTAATCATTCGAAGTAGAAACAGTTGAATCCGTGTCATTTTTTCGTTATCATTTAGAGTGTTGAAACAAGAGAAGTTTTTTTAGACGATACTCAAAAAAGGAGGATGTTCCTTGAGTCTATATGAAGATGTTAAGCACTTCATAAATAAGAAGTTAAATCGATCAGACTATTTTCTGAAACTCAATACCTCAAATCGAAATGTCGATGCACGACCATTGACAATAAAACATAAATTTCGTCTCAATGCTAAAGACATTACGACAGATCAATCAATCATTAATGACATTGTAGAAATAATCATTAAAAAAGATTACTCTAAACGAACTTATGCTGGAAAAAAAGATAAAGACATCGAAACTTACCACGGTAAGATTTATCAATATGAAAGTTACCGTACTCAAAATGTTGAGATGGTTCATAAACCCGAGAAAACATTTGGTGTGTTCGTAGCTGGGAAATTTTTAGGAAATCTTCCGGATAAGTATTATAGTGAAATGGTTCACCATTTAGAGTCTACTGTTATGATGTCCTTTGCCTATGTCACAGGAGGACCATATAAAGAGTTCAACCCTTCCATCAATCAAGTTATTGAAGGCTTCGAACCCTTTGATTTAACTTTATATGTTCAATTTGCATAAGAAAACCCGATTCTTCATTCTTGATTTAAATAAAGTTTGACTATCTCGTCACTTATTTAAATCTGAATGCGGATCGAGTTTTTTATTTATAACTAATTATCGCACTTCAAATCCTAAAGTATCAGTGAAGTGAGATAAGGCCCATTCATGACCTGCTTCATTAAAGCTTGCGACCCCTTCTTTATGGACTACTACATTAAATCCTTTATTGAAGGCTTCTACAGCTGTGTGAAGAATACAAATATCCGTTACGACTCCCACTAAATGTAACTCACTAATGTTTCTCTCTCTTAACTTAAGTTCTAAATCCGTTCCCTGAAAAGCACTAAATCGTGTTTTATCCGTATAATAGACATGCCTATCTTCTTTTATGGACTGATACACCTCTTCTAAATCTCCATATAACAGTCGTCCTTCCGTGCCATCAATATTATGCGGAGGAAACACTTTGCTTTCAGGGTGATAAGTATCCCCTTCCACATGCTTATCAATGGCAAACACAACAAAATCTCCCGATTGATGAAAAGCTTTTGTCAGTTCCACTATCTTATCATGTATAGCCTGCCCCGGTTTTCCACTTGTCAATGCGCCATCATCTGCCACGAAGTCATTGGTATAATCGATATTGATCAATGCTTTCATTTTAAAATCCCTTCCTTTTAATCCTCTTTTTTGAAGATAAACCATTTACTGACTAAGTAATTGGTTGATGCAATAAATACTTCAACGAATACTTTTGAAACCGTTGCGTTTAACTGAATAAAACGAACAAACAGGAAAAGGAGCAGCATATCCAAACCGGCTGAAGTTAAGCGTGAAACGACAAAATATGAAAACTCCTGGAATGATGCCTTTTTTGTACTCAAATGGGTTTTGAAAACAAACTTTTTATTTACGACATATGAAAAGAGAATAGCAGCCGCTATGGCTATGGCATTAGAGAGCAGATAGTATAAACCAGCCACTTCATGTAGAATGGTAAACAATCCGATGCTTATAACGGTTGTGAGAATACCATAAAGGAAATAATCTATAAATTGTTTGAACTTCTGGTAAATCTTTTTCATTCACGGTACTCCAATCTGCACCTGTTTTATTTTAAGCGGTCACTCATCATATTTTTCATAAAACCCCATACTCCGTTGGTTAACACCAATTCTTCTCTTTCTTCTTCTGAAACAGTCTGGCGAATCCATTTATCTTTATTATTTAATACTTTTCCAACCCAATGCGGATCAGCAAGCATTACACGTCCTAGAGCTAAGAAATCACTGGATTTAATCGCTTCTTTAGCATCTTTTGAATCCCGGATATCTCCGACTGAAACAAAGGGGACCCGTCCATCGATTGTCTCATAGACATATTCCTGCATACTTTTTTCCTGATAGTCTTCCAAACGAGAGACCTGGTTGTATTTTCCTAGAGACATGTGAAGGTAATCCAATTCTTTAGACGCTAACTGATCCATTAAATACAGGGTCTCGTTAAATCGAATGCCAGGTGTTTCGTATTCTTCTGGTGAAAAACGGTAACCTATGAGAAAAGGCTCTTCTGCTTCTTCTTTAACGGTTTCAATAATCCCATCTACCAACAAGTCTATAAAGCGGTAGCGATTTTCAACACTTCCACCCCATATATCGTCTCGTCTATTTGAATGAGGAGAGAAAAACTGCTGGATCAAGTAAGTGTTTGCTCCATGTATTTCAACCCCATCAAACCCTGCTTGGATAGCTCTAATGGTCCCAGCTTTAAAGTCTTCAATTATTTGATAAATCTCTTCTTCTTCTAAAGCTCTTGGTTCTTCAGCTGTCGGTCTTTCAGCTTTAACCGCACTAGGCGCAACTGGACGCTCTCCTCTTAAAATCGAAGAGTGAGTCATTCGTCCCCCGTGATACAGTTGTAAAATAGCTTTTGTACCATTGATTTGAATAGCAGAAGCTAATTGAGCTAACCCGGGAATATGTAAATCATTAGAAACTCCCAGCTCTCCTTCCCATCCTTTTCCATTATCGGATACATTTGCAGCGGCTGTTATAATCGCTCCTGCTTCTTTGCTTCTAATATAGTAGTACCTCAATTCATCCGATGTAATGACCCCATCATAGAAACTCATTTTCGTTGTCATCGGAGCCATCATGAATCTATTTTTAACTTTTACTCCACTAGGGAAGGTAAAAGATTGAGCATATTTTTCTGAACTCACAGCTGTCATCCTTTCTACGTTTCTATTAATTGTAACCACATCCAATGAAAATTACAATTTAAAAGAAATGAATAGAGGGAGTCTGACAAATTTTTAACAGACAGGTTTAAAAGAGATTATAAAAAAACAGCCAGATGGGGGTTATCCATCTGGCTGAGGTAAGGGAACACATCAAGAATGAGTAGATACTATTTCAGAATAAGTATCTTCTACTGTTTTTTCTGGATCGATGACTATATACAGCTTATTTTCACTTACTACAGAGCTTTGATAGTCATTGTCGTGCCCATCAGTATCCAGAGCTTTATACGGAAAATAAATACGGTCCTTTGATACAGACAGCTTTTTCTCTCCTATTAATTGATCGCGATATAATATATCCATCATTTCAATATCCTGGAATTGTTTCACTCTTGCAAACATGCCTGCTTCTAATCCACCCTTATTAATATCATTCGATTTAACATGATCGGCCTCATGAAAGATTTCGATTTTCATCGACTCACACGGGTGTATCTCTTGAAACTCATTATTTAATCTTCCAAAACTAGTTGTTACTTGTTTAATCCACAAATCTCCAATATGGTCACGGTCAACTGTCCATGTTTCTCCATTTCTAAAAATAAAACGTAATGCACACATAACCTTTTTCATGCTTTAGTCTCCTTACCTTCTATATGTGAATAGTTTAACATATCTTAAAACTAAAATAAAGACCTTTTAAAATACATTTTGCATATTATGTGTTTTAGTGAGCATTATGTCATTCTTTATAAAATGGTTATTTTTCGCATCATTACTCTTTTCAAAATTAACTGAAGAAAGCCCTTGTTCTCCATTCCTTCTTTTGACTGCCTTAAAAATCAGATGAAGGGATGAAGCTCTATTAATAAAAAGTGATTTTTACGAAAAAACAACAAGGCGAAAAGCCTCGTTGTTTGTCGTTATCTACCGATGTTCCATCCACCATCCATTAAGACCGATGACCCATGCATATAATCGGATTCATCCGAAGCTAAAAATACCGCAAGTTTAGCTATCTCTTCTGGTTTAGCAGCTCGTTTGGCAGGTATATCCTTTAATCGTTCTTCTTCTGATCCCTCTGTCATGGGTGTTTCTACATAACCTGGAGCAAGTAAGTTAGCTTTAATACCTTTTTCTCCGAAATCAAAAGCAAGTTGTTTTGTAAAGCCTTCTAGAGCATGCTTTGAAGTCACATAAGCCGAGCCACCCGGTCCTGCTACAAAGCTCCCTTGAGACCCCACATTTATTATGGTGCCTTTTCCTTTTTCTAGGAAAGTCGGTAAAGCCGCTTTTACAGATAAATAAGGGCCTTTAAGATTAACTGCCATTAACTGATCGTATGTCTCTTCATCAAGCTCCAAAGCATTTTGATAGTCGTCATGAATGCCGGCACCGTTATACAGGATGTCCAGTGTGCCATACGTTTTAATTAATCTGTTTAAAACATCTTTCACTTCAGAAAACTGCGTAACATCTAGTTTAAGAAAAAGGGCTTCTCCCCCTGCTTCTTTAATTTCTTCCACAATACGGTTTCCATCTTCTTCATCTCTTCCAGACACACCGACTTTGGCACCTTCTTTGGCATAAGCCTTGGCTGTTGCTTCTCCTATTCCAGATGTTCCACCTATGACTAAGGCTACTTTATCTTTTAATCGCATGATTTGTCTCCTTTCACTTATTCTGTCTTTAGAATACAAAGAATCCACTAAACAAATCAATCATTTCGTTTTTCTTAAAGCAAATAGTTGTATTAAAGAAGAAAGATAGTTATTCTTAGAGAAATGAACGAATTGAGGAGCTACTATGAGAAAAAAACACTCTATTTATGAACAGTTTAAATATACAAAATTCTTTACCTTACCCCCTAGTCCCTTTGTAGTTCCATTGATTAATACCTCACTGTATTTACTCAAAAAATCGGTCTCTACACCTAAAACGGTGCGTAAAAAAGATATTAAATTAAGTACTCCTGACGGAGAAGCTATTATCCTGACTATTTTAACTCCTAAAAACCTTCAGGCTCCTGCACCTTGTCTCATCTATTTTCATGGGGGTGGCTTTTTTATGGAAGAAGCCCCTCATCACAGGAAATTAACAGCTGAATATGCAGTCAAAACGGGGGCTGTGGTTGTCAATGTCCATTATAGAATAACTCCTCAGTACCCTTTCCCAACTCCCCTAAAGGATTCTGACTTAGCCGTCAACTGGGTGTTTTCTCATACGGATTATTTGAAAATCAATCCGGATAAAATTGCCATTGGTGGAGATAGCGCAGGGGGTACACTCGCTGCGGGCGTTACTTTACTCAGACGTGACCGTAAGGATAAACCTTTTTGTTTCCAGATGCTGGTCTATCCTGTCACTGACGCAAGAATGGAGTCTCCCTCTATGGAGGAGTTTGACAAAACGCCTCTATGGAACAGCAAACTAAATGAGATGATGTGGTCTTTATATGTCAGAAAAGACAGTGAAACGAATCAGAAATATGCCTCTCCTATGGAAGCTGAATCATTTGAGAGGCTTCCAGATGCTTACGTCGAAGTAAATGAGTTTGACCCTTTAAGAGACGAAGGGCTGGAGTATGCTGAAAAATTAAAAGAGGCAGGCAGCGAAGTGGAAACGTATGTCGTGGAAAAAGGTGTCCATGGGTATGACACGAAGACACAGAGCGAGCTCGCAAGAAAGTATGTCAAAAAGAGAATCACCGCCTTAAATAAAGCATTTTCTAAAAAATAATAAGAAGCCACTCTCTTTTTTCAGGAGGGTGGCTTCTTTATAATCTACCTAATTAGTTAAGCTCATTGACAGCTAAAATAGCATATGCGACTTCTTCTGCTGTAATTTCCGGATCTAAATTCTGTAAGGTCTCTTCTTCATCCGTAGCTAATTTTCCTACTTCAACTAAGTCATCAAAAGATTTATCTTCTAAATGCATATCTGCCAATGTAGTAGGCATGCCAATCGCTTTGAAGAAATCAATGTATTTTTTAATCTCTTCTTCCGGCTTTCTTTCTAACACGAGTTGGACGAGCGTCCCATACGCTACTTTTTGGCCGTGTGACAGGTCATGAATATCTCCATCTAAGGCCGTAAAGCCATTATGAATGGCATGTGCGGCTGCTAGTCCCCCATTTTCAAAACCTAACCCCGACAATAAGGTGTTTGCTTCTACGACAGCATCCACGTGAGGTGTGACGAGCTTCTCTTGAACTGAACGATAAGCGGCCAACCCATGAGTAAACAAGACTTCTTCCGCCATTTCCGCAATGGCACGGGCGGCAAAGGTTGTTTTACCTCCCGCCATCGTATCCGCATTTCTTTTCATTGCTGCCTTAACCTCTATTAGTGTCGCCATAGCATCTGCCATTCCAGAAGCAAAGAGCTCAGCTGGTGCATTGACCACAATGCCTGTATCTACTAACACCAGATCTGGGTTTTTATCATAGAATTTGTATCCTTCAAATACCCCATCATCTGAATAGATAACGGATAAAGCACTAGTAGGGGCATCGGTTGAAGCCGTCGTCGGAACGATAATAACGGGTACACCCAGACCATCTGCGACCGCCTTAGCCGTGTCTAAGGTTTTTCCGCCTCCTACACCAATAACAGCTTCTGCATCTTGTTCTTTCCCTAAGTCAACCAGTCGTTCTATCTCCTTATTTGACGCTTCCCCTTCAAACTGTTCGTAATAATAGTCACTGTCTGAATCTTTAAAACTACTTTCAATAGAATCCTGAGTGATATCCCAAACCACTTCGTCAGCTAGTAAAAGAGATTTCTTTGCGATGGCTTCGACTTCTGTTCCGAGTTCCTGAATGACTCCATTTCCTTGTATATACCGACTAGGTGATGTAAAAATGTACTTCTGCATTTGACCACTCCTTAATTTATTTTATTCATTTCAATTGTAGCAAAGTCCTCCTATCCACTGCAAGAGAAACCCATTTCAATTAGTCGTGCCTATCATTTGAAATGGGTATTGTCCGACTGTTAGGGTAGAAATAAGAAATCGATATTTTAGGAGGCTCATTAATGGGAAAATTAAAGGATAAAACAGTAGTAATTACAGGTGGCAGTGGCGGAATTGGAAAAGTGACAGCTAAGAAGGCTTTGAATGAAGGGGCAAAAGTCGTATTAGTTGATATTGATAAAGAGGCTTTAGAAGAAGTCAAAAAAGAGTTGAACCAAGATGACAAGGTGCTCATTGTTGAAGCGGATGTCTCAAAAGAAGATGATGTTAAACATTATGTCCAAAAAGCAAAAGAAACCTTTGGATCCATAGATGTGTTCTTCAATAATGCCGGTGTCATCGGAGACGTCAATATGATGCACGAACAAGAACTTGAAAACTTCCAGCAAGTTATGGCTATTAATGTGAATGGGGTTTTCCTTGGCCTCAAACATGTCTTAAAGGTCATGCGTGAACAAGGAAGTGGAAGTATCATCAATACCTCTTCTGTCGATGGACTAAGAGGATCTCCGGGCTTGTCCCCTTACTCGGCTTCCAAACATGCTGTCGTGGGACTGACGAAAACAGCTGCCTTAGAAAATGCAGAAAAATCCATTCGTGTTAACTCTATTCACCCTTCACCTGTTGGAACGGATATGATTGAAGAGGTTGAAGAAGGACTAGAAAAAGATATGTCAGATGACGCTCAGAAACAGTTGGAAGGAACCATTCCTTTAGGAGAATACGCTGAATCTGAAGATATTGCTAATCTGGCTATTTTCCTGGCCTCTGATGAGAGTCGTTATATTATTGGTTCTCAATACCGTGTGGATGGTGGAATGGGAGCTCAACAATAAAATAATAAACCATAAGCGTCCAGTCGGGCGCTTTTTTTCGTTTACTTGATAAAAAGGAAGCATTTTCATAAAACTTGTTGTAAACTGTACGTAGAACTATTTAGGAGGAATGTTTAATGACACAAGATACATTTACAATGCACAACGGAGTAACCATCCCAGCCATCGGTTTTGGAACATGGCAAATCCCTAACGAAGAAGCCTATGATTCTGTAACCATTGCTTTAAAAAATGGCTACACTCATATTGATACAGCTTTAGCTTATGGCAACGAAGAAAATGTAGGGAAAGCCATTAAAGATTTCGATTTGCCGCGTGAAGAGGTGTTTATCACAAGTAAACTCCCTGCCCAAATAAAAGGGTACCAAGAAACTTTAGATGCTTTTGAGGAAACCATCACGAACTTAGGAGTGGATTACTTAGATTTGTATTTAATTCATGCGCCTTGGCCATGGGATCAAAAAGGAACAGATCACACCGAAGGCAATATCCAATCCTGGAAAGCGATGGAGAAACTCTATAATGACGGTAAAATTAGAAGCATCGGTGTATCTAATTTCGAGATTTCTGACATTCAGGCTCTATTAGATAACTGTGACACCGTTCCAATGGTCAACCAGATTGTATTCTACGCCGGGCGTGACCAAGAAGACTTATTGGCTTTTTGTAAAGAGCACAACATTTTGGTTGAAGCGTACTCTCCTTTAGCAACAGGTCAACTACTTGACGATCCAGTTATTAAAGAGATTGCGGATAAGTACGAGGCCACACCTGCTCAGTTACTCATTCAATACTGTCTGCAAAGAGATACTCTTCCTCTTCCAAAATCGACTCACGAAGAGCGCATTATTGAAAACAAAACATTAGAATTTACTATATCTGATGATGACATGGAAAAACTGAAACAAGTTGAAGATGTGCGTAACTAATATAATATAACAATGCAAAAGAGTCCTCTGAGATTTAATCAAAGGACTCTTTTCTGTTGGTTGATTTATTTTTTCTTCATTAGTTTGAATAGACCAAGTGCTGAACCAGCTAGAATGACTGTAGTAAGACCTGGTTTTTTCTTGGCTTTTACCATCAAGCTCTCTGGTCGGTGCCAGCCTAAATTATTTCCTCTTTCCATCAGTCCGTTTCTTGAGCGGTATAGGTTCCCTTCTTCGGGGCTTTTCGCTGATCTTCTTTCATCAAAGTTAGTCGAGTAGGTGTCCCATTCCATATATCTGTCGATGAGTCTCGGAAATACTCTACCCATCACGGAAAAATATTTGGATTGGGTTCCCACGTAGACATCCCGTTTAGGATTTTCGGCAACGAATAATATGGCTTCCGCTACACTTTCCGGTGGATAGACCATTCCTTTATGTGTAGGATGGCGATCGATGTAGCTCGTCGCATGATTTGTATATGGCGTGTCCACTCGAGCCGGGTGTATTTGAGAAATAACAACAGGAGCTCCTGATTTTTCTAATTCCATTCGCATCCCATCTGTCAATCCATGCAAAGCAAATTTAGATGCTGAGTAAAAGGACTGGACAGGGAAGGTACGGTTTCCGGCTACACTTCCTATGTTGATGACCACACCGGGTTCGCCTCTGTCTTTAAAATGGGCGACTGCTTTTTTCATACCATACACAGCACCCCAGAAATTAATATCGAATAACTGTCTGGCTTCCTCTATAGGAATATCTTCGGCATGCCCATAGAGAGCAACAGAAGCATTATTCACCCATGTATCAAAGCCACCAAAAGACTCAATGGCTTTAGTCACTATTTGATCCACATCCTCTTCTTTTGACACATCTCCAGCAACGTAAACAACTTGACCCCTTTTTCAGCAGCCATCCTAAACAGTCCCTCTCCTTTTATCTCACGTATGGCGGTTCATCTGTGAATGTAATCTCTTCTTTAACTTTTCCTTCTGTCTCAAAAATAACAATGTCGTTGATACCTTCTTTGAGTAACGGTGCTGGAATATATAACTTATACTGCGGTCCGACTTCCCAATATCGACCAAGATTAAAGCCGTTAATGAAGACTGCCCCTTTCCCCCAACCGCTCATATCAATGAATGTATCATTGGCTTCATCCACGTTAAGTTCAAACTGACTGAAGCTCGGTTCGTTTTCTCTGAATTCTCGAGAAAAATCTACCTGTTCAATATTATCTAACGGAAGAGGATAATGGGTCCACTCACTTCTGAACCCACTATTGACATGAAGGTTCTCAATGCCTTTGCGTTGATCTGGAATACGAGGACCGTAGTTAATGCGTCCCATATTCTCGACTAAAAGCATCAATTCATTGGATTCTTCTTTTAGTTGAGTTTCTATCGGGCTACCTACTTCTTTATCGTACTGAGTGAAGACCGGTTCTCTATTAATGTAGCCTTTTGTTCTGTCATTTCCATTAATCAGTTGTAGAGTCACATCACGTTTTCCGCCCAAATCGTGTTGGTATAAAATATACCCCGTATCCTGATCCAAGTCTTCCATCGTCAAAGGATAAGGTGTGGTTACAGGACGAGCGAGTTGCGTTAAATTATCGAATAGAGAGGTTCTATTTTTAACTGTAACGGTTCCATAATTCGCTTTTTTAACTGGTTCTGGTAATTCAGGAAGAGGACCTTCCACAAAGTCAGATATAACGTCTCTAAAGACACGGTATTTTTCAGTCACGTCTCCCCATTCAGATAAAGGAGCATCATAATCGTAAGACGTTATATCCGGTGAAAAAGCATCATAGTAGTTTGAGCCGTTATTAAAGCCGAAATGAGTCCCACCGTGGAACATATAGAAGTTGACATGTCCCATCGTTAAAATATCTCTCAAATCCTCAGCTTGCGAGGCACTGTCTGTTTGCTTGTACTCGTCGTTGCCCCAGGCAGAGAACCAGCCTATCCAGTACTCCATGACCATGAGTGGAATGGGTCTATCTACAAAGTTTTTCAGTATGTCGAAATGTTCTTTTGGCTTGGAACCAAAGTTTACTGTAGGCAAGGCTCTGTCTACAACCGTTCCGTTTACCAGCATATCGCTCCATGATCCGTCACTTGTGACGAGCGGAACATCCACCCCATTTTCAAGCATTAAGTCCATTACCTGGTTCATGTATTCTTTATCTGCGCCATAGCTCCCGTATTCATTTTCAACTTGCATCATGATAATGGGACCGCCCTGGGTAAATTGTAAAGGAACGAGTTCTTTAAATAAGCGCTCGAAATAGTTTTTCACTTTTTCCATAAATGGAGGATAAGCGGTACGCAGTTTCATATTTCGGTCCTTTAGTAACCAACTCGGTAAACCACCGAACTCCCACTCCGCACAAATGTAAGGAGAGGGTCTAACAATAACGAACAAATCTAAAGCGTTTGCAATTTCAATAAAGCGTTTGATATCATGTTGTCCTTCAAAGTGAAACGTGCCTTCTTTTGGTTCATGGAAATTCCATGGGACATAGGTTTCTACGGTGTTACAACCCATGGCTTTTAATTTTTGTAATCTGTCTTCCCAGTATTCAGGAACCACTCGGAAATAATGGATGGAGCCTGATATAATTTTTATGGATTTTCCATTCCAATAAAAATCTTCTTTAATCTCAAACATAGTACGCCTACTCTCTTATAATATGATAATTATATCATAACAGAATGCTGGCCTTAAATGTGCTTTATTCAAAAGATACACATCTACGACCAGCCTTATCCTGTCATTTATATAATACTGTATACAATTCCGCCAACCACACCGGTCATAACCATCACTTGTATGGGACTGGCTTTAAATTTTCGCATAATGAATATGCCAATAGCAAACAAACTAACCGATATCCAGTTTATTTCACTAAATGCGACTGGCCAATCACTGTGTCCAAACATGGCTGTCATAAAAATAGTGACCCCAGCAGCAGCGATTAAAGAAACGACGGCTGGTCGCACCCCTTGAATAATGCCTTGGACCATAGTCAAACTTTGGTATTTAAAGAAAAAATAAGCTAAAGTCAGAACGATAATAACCGAAGGCATGGTCACCCCTATAGTGGCTATAACTCCGCCGAAAATTCCCGCTACCTGGTTGCCTGAAAAAGTAGCCGCGTTTATGGCAATGGGACCGGGTGTCATTTCAGATAACGTTAAAATGTCAATAAATTGCTGATTGGTTATCCAGCCTTGAACGTGAATCAGTTCTTGTTCAATGAGAGGCAAAGCTGCGTACCCTCCACCGAAACTAAATAAGCCAATCTGAAAGAAACTGAGGAATAATTCTAAATAAATCAATTCATGTCCTCCTTATCTTTCATCTTAAGGTTCCAAATCGTCGTAGCCGCTCCAACTAAAGCTGAGAACAATAGGAGCCACAACACATTCACCTGGAAAACTATTCCAGCTATTAAAGCGATAATCATCACTATAATAGGGATGACTTGCTTTTGCATGACGACTCGCTTAGCCATATCGTACACAACGTTCACAATGATAGCCGCTACCCCTGCCTGCATCCCTAAAAGAACATTATTGACAATAGCATTGTCTCTCACTGCAATATAAACATATGAGATAATAGTCATAATGACTAATGGGGGAATGATTGTTCCCAGTACAGTTATAAGCGCTCCTGTGACACCAGCCATACGGTATCCCACCAATAAAGAGGTGTTCACTGCGATAGGTCCCGGGGAAGATTGCCCGACAGCTATTAAATCCAGCATTTCATTTTCATCAATCCAACCTAGTTCGTCTACAAATTTCTTTTCCATTAATGGCACAATGACATAGCCACCACCAAAAGTAAACATGCTCAAGAAAAATGTCGAGCGAAAAAGGGTCATGTATAATTCCTTCTTCTTCATTGTCTGCTCCTTTTAAAAATAATCAGTACACTTATTCTAACATACTGAAACTTCTCTTCTCTACTTATACAGAACAAAATGAACGAGTTGGATTAATTTTGT
>NZ_BAAACW010000095.1:0-9665 GCF_039521845.1 Alkalibacterium iburiense | reverse complement strand
CCCGAGGATACTTTTTAAAGGTAATCGGTGTATCTATCCCTTGTTCAAGTAAATCTATTACCGCCTCTTTCCCTATTAAACTTTCCAACAACTGAAGAGCTCGCATATCCTGCAAAGCATCATAAAACACTTCCATCCGAATGGATTCGATGGGTCCCTTCTTTCCTGGATACACAATAAATGCGTCTCCTGACGGAAATCCGTATCCGGCATCTGTGTTTTTAAATGGATCGATTGATTTTCTGGATAACTGAGAAAACCAGAAATTATACCCCCACTGCAGGAATCCTTTGATATTATATTTATAAAGCTGTAAGCCTATAATTCGATTTCTAGCCGATGGAAAAGCAAAGAAACGATTCGCCACATCTTTATACTGGGCACAGCAATAATAAGTCCACAAGTCAGGGACATGATTGTCTATAAAGGGATCGATATGGTCTGTTGAGGGGATTGGTCTTTTAACCAGTCCGTTTTCATAAAAGGCATAATCCGAGAGAGCATCCATTATAGGGAATTCATCCAGGTGTTTCTGCATGATATCACGCGCATGTCTGTATGAGTCCATGTGCTCAAGCATTGGTTCATCCGACACGTGGAAATAAACCTTTTCTTCTAAGTTGTGGTCATAAATAAAGGATTTTAATTCAGGTAAAAAACGAGATAAGAATGTCACATATTCCTCACTATCGGCTTGAGTTTCCCATCCGAATACCTTCTTCTCTTCTCCATCAACTTCCGCTATGATTTTTGGCGCATGGTGGGCTCCCCACTGAGTAAAAAGATGCGAAAATTCAAAATAGCCTAATCCATTTCTCAAACCAATCTCAACCCAGCGCGACAGCTTATCAAACTGGAAGCTATACTCTCCTTTTACTTTTTTGACATCAACCAGTTGGACGGTCGGTCTTTCTTTCCCTATTTCCGTATCTAAAGGGGGAGTAAATAAAGGAGTCAAGAGCATGTTTATGCCGTGATTAACGGCTGTTTTTATATACTTCTCAACCCAATACCAGTAGTCTTCACTGAACGCTTCTACTCCATACTGTTCCATAATGCTATCTGTATGGAACCATTGTGTATGAATAAGCGTTTGTTTCGGCAACGAAGCAGGGAGAACTACTAAGTGAAAGCTTTCTTCTCCGAGCAGATTCCCTTCAGTATCTTTAAACTGGATAGGTATCAGATAACTCCCTGGTACCACATCCTCCTCTAAATGCACACTCACCCAAATAGCTCGCCACTGGTTAGGAAAAACAGTCAGTCCTTCAGAGTCCATCGGATAGAGGGGATCTGGAAATAAACCCGCTTGGTTGCGAAGGATGTGGTCATCGTGATCATGGTAAATGGGAAATTCCGAAGGCACGATTCCTACCGTTCTGATTTGTATAAAAGATTCTAACTCTGATTGAATATGAGCGGTTACATTTTTCATCAAAGGTCCTTCTGATTTAAAAGCTACCTGAAAAGAAAAGACTTCATTATTAAAAGCAGAAGCTGAACTTATAGGTCTGGCTTTGAGTTCTTCATCCGCAAACACTTTTTCTAATGAACTGATTACAGTTGTTTTGATTGTCATAATTCTCTCCTTAATCATTTACTTTCACTTTCTATTACTTCTTGTCACCCATTATTCTACACCTCTTCTATCTTTTCAATCAGTCAATCCTGTACTCTTTAGCAAATGGTTTTAACACACTCCAACATATAAAAAAGACACCCTTTTAAAAAAAAGGTGCCCTCTTATCCTTATACTGCTCATCTTCTTTTGGGTGTCGCTTTGTTTAAATACAATAAGACACAGATATTAATGATATTTATGACAAGAGATCCGGCAAATGCAGGGACATAAGAACCTGTAAAGTCATAAATGAACCCCACTAAAGATAGAGAAATGGCTCCTCCTAAGCTGGTTGAAAAAGCTAAAATGGGATACAAGCGTGTAAAGTGATAGCGTCCAAAGAATTCTTTAGTCAGCAATGTGACACTAACTGACGGGATAGCATATATCGACCCATAGAAAAATGCAGCGATATATAGAATTGGAACACGTCTCGTTAACATAAGGAGTATACTTGCTAATCCTACAAAAGATAAAATACTGACCGTACTTTTGACTGGTCCAATTATATCGCTGATGTAACCGAGACCCAGTTTAAAGCCAATGCTGCTAATCATTGCAATAGACAACATTGTAGCCCCTACACTTTCTTGCCAGCCAACTGTTCCAGAAAAACCTGGAAAGTGCTGTGGCACTCCTATTAACATCGTCTGAAGCAAGGTAAAGATAAAGAGAAGAGAAAATAACAGAGTAGATACTTCTACCCCTTCTTCACGTCGGATTACAGTTCTCGCTTGACCTGAATCCTTTTCACCCTTTTCTACTAGCCCGTATGGCAGATACCCGCTTTCTCTAGGATTGACTGTAAAAGGAACCAGAATAATGGGCAAGGCAAATAAAATGATCAACAGACCCATAATGCGGTAAGACTGAGCCCAGCCAAGAGATTGGATTAATGACGTAAAGATTGGCGAGAATATCGCTCCCGTTATACTACTGAAACTTAAGACAATACTTGTCACGAGACCATGCTTCTCACTAAACCACTCGTTAATAACAATAGTTAAAGGAACCCAAGCAAGCATACCTGTCCCTATCCCTCTTATGGTTCCCAGTACATTAAATAACCAAATCTGGTTGGTCCATCCTAGAAAGTAGTTGGATAAACCAGCTAACAAAGTGCCGATTATCATTGCTTTTTTAAAGGTATAGCGTCTAATTAACCGAGGGGCGTACAAAGACATCACCGCTTTTAACAATAAGGTCATGGTGTTATGCACAGATACTGTCCCTCGGTAAACGCCTAGACTATCCGCTATCGGTTGGATGAATACCCCATTTGTCATGACGGGTAAGCCGACTGCACTGATGGCTACCCCACACAGTGTGAGCATCACAATCCAATGTTTACTGCTTTTATTTCGCACCTAGTATTCTCCTAACTTTATTTAAATCACTCTTTCCATTATACCTATCACCTATTCAGAATGTAACCTTATTTATGTATTTAAAAACCAGAGCGATTGGTTTCTCTCAACCGACTCTGGTTTATTTAATAAAAGAAAAGAGCTTTAAAGCATCTATTCAGTCCTAAAAATTACTCAAATTATTTTCATAAAAATCAATTACTGATCCTGGCATATCAATTGGTTCTCCAATCCACGGAAACATGCTAACCGGTCCTGGACTAAATTCCACTTCAGTTAAGACGTAGTTAGAGATATCAGGTTGTTCGGTAATGTCCTTAGCGATAATATCAATACCAGCATAATGTAAACCGGGAATAGCTTGAACGGCTCGAATAGCGATGTCTTTAAAGTCAGGGTGCGCTGTATTCGTGTAATCAATGCTTTCTCCGCCATTGGCAATATTGGATTCGTCTCTTAAAACCACAATTTCTCCTGCATCAGGAATAAAATCTAAAGCTTTGCCTTCCCGATTCAGACGGTTTAGTTGGGTGAGATCTTTTGGTATGAGGTAGTCTCTCATCGAGGGATTCGAGAGTCTTATTTTATTTTTCTCGTCAATGAGTTCTTCTATGGTATGCATGCACACCATCTCCCTCAACATTTGCCCGAGCCCTCTTCGATACAGCGATAACTCTTCCATCAACTACAAATACCCGATAATCGTCTCCGATGAATTGCTGTTCCAGAAGAATCTTTTCATGTTCATTTCCTACAATAGAAGAGATAAGGGTTAAACATTCTTTTAACCGTTCATCACTGTTCACATTGACAAACACACCCATTCCTCGCGCTAAATTATTTGGCTTGATGACAATGGGAAAACCGACGCGTTGAATAAATTCTTTCATTTTATCGTGTTCGCTGATTCTTAAATAAATTGATTCAGGAACTGAAATATCTTGTTCTTTTACCAATGTACGCGCTAGATACTTGTTATCTACAACTTCATTCATAGCCGCTGAAGATAAAGGCCCATTCATATCTTTAAAGAGACAGGCTTTTCCTTTAATCGTAATAATCGTGGTATCGAAACTTATGCGTCTAACAGGATACCCTCTGGTTAATGCTTCTACTTCAATGAGCCGAGATTTTAACCCTTCTTTGTATTCCCAATCTTTCCGTTTCTGTTCTGCTGCATCAAGATTTGTTTCTTTTCCCATTCAAACCCCTCCTAGCCCTTTTATTTATTTTTATCAGCTTACCATATTATTTAATTTCAGTTCTTTTAAAACGACCTGAAAAGGCAATTATCCCTTTCATTTTTCTGTCAATGACGTATACTATAAGAGGAAAGAAAACACTTACATAAAAGGAGACGACTCATGACGAAAATAACGTTTATAGGCGCTGGAAGTACAGTTTTTGCAAAAAATATCTTAGGCGATGCGATGCTGACTCCAAGCTTACATGACGCACATATTGCTCTTTACGATATTGATGAAGCCCGATTGAATGAATCTTTATCCATGCTTCATACCATCAACAAAAATTCGAATGATACTAGAGCAACCATTGAAGCCTATGATAACCGAAAAGAAGCTTTACGAGATGCCGATTTTGTAATTAACGCGATTCAAGTAGGGGGATATAAACCGAGTACAGTCATTGACTTTGAGATACCTAAAAAATATGGTTTAAAGCAAACAATTGGAGATACGACCGGAATTGGTGGTATTTTTAGAGGCTTACGTACTTTACCAGTTATGTTAGAGTTTGCGAGAGAAATGGAAGAAGTTTGTCCAGATGCTTGGTTACTGAACTATACGAATCCGATGTCTATACTGACTTTAGGGGTATTAAAAGCAACTAAAATAAAAACGGTTGGTTTATGTCACAGTGTTCAAGTCTGCGTGCCAGAACTATTCCAGCATTTGGGTATAGAAGATGACTATCATTTAGACGATTTCCAATGGAATATTGCAGGGATTAACCATATGGCCTGGTTGCTTGACATAACTAAAAACGGAGAGGATTTCTACCCGGAAATCAAACGATTAGCCGCAGAAAAAGCGAATCCTCACCCTGATTCTGTTCGATTTGAGTTGATGAAGCACTTTGGCTACTATGTAACTGAATCCAGTGAACACAACGCTGAGTATCATCCCTACTTCATCAAAGAGAAATACCCAGAGCTCATTGATCGTTTTCAGATCCCAATTGACGAGTATTTAAGACGCTGTGCGGAACAGATTAAAGGGTGGGAGCATCAGAGAGATGAGATAGTCAACAATGGTGAGTTAACTCATGAAAGAAGCAGAGAATATGCATCTTACATCATGGACGCTATGACCACAGGGAAGCCGACTGTCATTGCCGGGAATGTATTGAATACTGGGTTAATTACTAACCTGCCTCAAGACAGTTGTGTAGAAGTTCCTTGTCTGGTAGATAAAAACGGCATTCAACCCACTGTAGTTGGAGATCTTCCGACTCAGCTAGCTGCATTAAATAGAACTAATATCAATGTCCATCAGCTCACCGTGGAAGCGGCTTTGACTTTAGACAAAGAAAAAATTTATCAAGCAGCTTTGCTTGATCCTCATACTAACTCTGAACTTTCCATTTATGATATAAAGGCCATGGTAGATGAGTTAATAGAAGCCCACGGGGATTATCTTCCGACTTATCACTAAAATAAGTGTAAAAACGGTGTCCAACTAAACGGACACCGTTTTTACACTTATTTAGCTGTCTCTGTTTTCCTTTCAACCAGTTTGTTCATTTTCCGCATAAAGAGATAAATGGAAAAATAACTCGTTAAGGCCATCCCAATGAGAAATGAGATGACGGGTGAAACACTCCATACGACAAAATGAATGAACACAAATAATAAAAAGTTACCGATGGAACTAACCGGGTGCCCCATGACAAACACAAGAGCTTGTTTCAGTTTCCACCCTAAATTCATATCAAAATGCGACTCCATAAAGAAAAAGTAAAGGCCGAACAAAAACAAGTAGAAAAGAATGACAGCTAATACAATCATCAGGATAAGGTTCAGTTGCCAGCTTAAATAAATCGAATAAGACAAGCTGATAGCCAATCCTGTAAATAAAATACCAGCAATCAAACTATTCTTAAAACTGGAGGTATAAAACGTAAAAAATACTTTCACATGTATCCAGTCATCTTGTATTATTATTTCCCTCATTGTCGCAAACAAAGCTTGAGTCGGAGGAAAGAAAACAAAGGGAAGTAATAGAGTTAATATCGGAACTAAGATATATAAGCTAGCTGTATCCTCTATAAGAAAGAGCTGAAAAACGACGACCCACATCGGAATAGTAAGGATAAACCAGATGACATTAAAAACAAAAAAGTTTAATAGTAACCGCGATAATTCATAAAGTTTCAGATAGACTTTCTCCCCCATTGCCTTCACCTCCTGCTTATTTCACTGCCCCTTCTGTCACTCCTTCTATAATGCTTTTTTGAGCACTAAAGTAAAAGATAATGACAGGGATAATGGCGATGGTTAGTCCTGCTAAAGCTAAATGCCACTGACGTGTGTACTGTCCGAAAAAGTAAAACATTCTGATTGGAATGGTTTCACTTTGTCTACTTAGGACAAGTGACGGTAAGAGATAGTCATTCCAAATCCAAATAACATTCAGTATCGCTACAGTTACTGATATAGGACTTAATAACGGAAAAACAATCTTCCAGAAAATCTGAAACTTGTTCGCCCCATCAATAATCGCTGCTTCATCGAGTGAAACGGATACCCGTGTCATCGCGCCATGGTATAAAAATATAGCTAAACTACAACCAAAGCCTAAATACATGAAGATAAGTCCCACTCGGTTTAACATGCCAGCTTGACCGAATAGAGACGTTAAAGGAATCATAACCGATTGGAATGGAATCAACATAGCCGCAACAAACAGCATTAAGATGGCTCCACTTAACCAGGATTTGTTTCGCGCTAAAGCATACCCTGCCATTGATGAAAAGAGGATAATAATCGCGACACTGGCAACAGTGATAATAAGCGAGTTAAAGAACGAGCGTATGAAATTCAAATCGTCAAATGCCTGTACATAGTTACTCCAGTTAAATTCTGTTGGTGGAGCTAACACACCGGCAAAGATATCTCTCGGTGCTTTAAAACTGTTGACTAACATCAGATAAAAGGGAGATATCCAAACAATACCGAGTAATATACCGAATATTTCTAAGATAATATACTTTTTGTCTCTTTTCATTATAAATCAACCTCTCTTCTCTTACTGAAATACACTTGGGAGAGCGAAAAGGCCGCAACTATGATGAAAAAGATAACCGCTTTGGCTTGTCCATAAGCCATTTGATTACTTGAAAAAGCGGTATCTACGATATTCATGGCCACCATCTGAGTGGAGTTATATGGTCCGCCCCCTGTTAAGGAGAGGTTCTGATCATAGATTTTAAACGAATTCGATAAGGTCAAAAACATCGAAACGGTGAAACCTGGTGCAATCAGCGGGAATATAATGTAGCGGAACTTCTGAAATGGTGTCGCTCCATCGATATTGGCTGATTCAATTAATTCTTTAGGAATCCCTTGTAAATAGGCAATATAAATAATCATGATATACCCAGCCTGTTGCCAGACGGTTAAAATGATAAGGCCCCAAAAACCGGTCTCTGGAGTAGAAAGCCAGCCTTGAAGAGCTTCAACGCCAATCACACTACCTAGATTCGCAAATACTCTGATAAATATAAATTGCCACACAAACCCTAAAATCAATCCACCAATAAGGTTCGGCATGAAAAATACTGTTCTTAATATATTGCGGGATTTCAATTTACTTGTCACAAGAAGTGCTAAGCCTAAGCCTAAAATGTTTAATACAATAATACTGACAAAGGCAAATCGAAAAGTAAACCAGAGTGATTGCATGAACTGATCATCATCCAGCAATCTTCGGTAATGAGCCAAGCCTATAAAATTGTCAAAACTTAATCCATTCCAGTCTGTGAAGGAATAAAATAATCCCGTTAGCACAGGTATAATGACAACTAATGACAGACTTAATAGAACTGGTGTGATAAACAGCCAAAAACTGAGTTCTTTATTTCTCATCTGTTTCTACCCTTTCTCTTATATAATTGAATTTAAATAGTAAAAGGGCCATCTCTTGATATAGAATATGGCCCTTTTATCAATTTATTGGAGAGATTCCCAAGCAGAAATAGAATTCTCAATCATTTCGTCCCAGGTCATTTCTCCACCTAAATAAGCTTGTAAATTCGGTCCAAATTCATTATTCGTGAATCCTGTTGGATAGCCAGTGAAAATCCATCCAATGGTTTCTCCGCTTTCTGAATAGTCATAAACAACCTGAGAAAGGGGATCGTTTATTTCTAAATCTTCATACCCCTCATAAGCAGGAACAAAGTTAAACTCATCAATCACAAACTGTTTTCCTTCTTCCGAAAGGTACATCCAATCCAAGAAGTCTTTAGCTGCCTGAACGGTTGCATCGTCTTTATTTCCATTAACTGCCCAGTAGTTCGGAATACCTACAGGCAACTGATTTTCATGTCCTTCAAGAGGAATGGGTATCATGCCGATGGAGTTTTCTGCAAATTCAGGATCCATCTGTTCGATTGTCGGATACACCCAGTTCCCTTGCTGAATCATAGCGACTTGACCAAGTGAGAAGTATTCCTCCACTTGCTGAGAGTAATCCAAACTTAAAATAGGTTCCATTGAATGCTCTGCCTGTAAATCAAGCATGCGCTGGAACTCATCGCCTCTTTCAAACTCTAAGGTTTCGGCATTGTACGCTTCATTCACATCCTGATTAAATTCATGACTTAAGTACACATTCGCTAAGTGGTCACCCATAACCCAGCCTTCTGCTCCAGGTAAAGCGAAGACAGCTTCAATACCCAAATCTTCTTTCTGTTCGTCTAAGGTCTGCACCGCTTCTTCTAAGTCTTCATAGGTGCTAATCGCTTCAGGGTCAATACCTGCTGCATCAAAAACTTCTCTGTTATAAATATAGCCGTATCCTTCCAAGTTATAAGGAAGAGCCATAACCGTTCCATCATCCTGAGTGACATTATCAAGCATACCCTCTAGAGCTGCCGATGCTAAATCTGTATCAGATAAATCCGTCATATAATCAGACATCTGCTCTATTTCATTAGGTCCAGCCACACTAAAGATATCTGGTTCATCACCAGCAGACATACGAGTGGTTAATTGCGTAAAGTAGTCCGTTCCTCCACCGACTGATGTAATTTCAATGGTGATATTAGGATTTTCATCCATATACATTTGAGCTAATTCATTAAACTGACTATTAAACTCAACTTTTCCCTGCATAATGTTCAGGCTGATATCTTCCCCATCACCTGCTGGTTCTGATCCATTATCAGCCCCATTATCGGTATTCGGATCTGTCCCATTTTCTACTCCGGGTATGTCCCCTTCATTTCCGCATGCCGCAAGCACGCCAACTGTTGAAAGTAAAATCAATCCTTTATATAACGACTTCTTACTCTCTAACATGATTATTCCTCCCATTCTTTTCTTCCTGCATCATTTAAAAATGCAAGAGCTTCCATGTTTACTATCACTAGTGTTGCATTAAAGTTTTAACTATTCCATGCCATAAAAAAATCCTTTATAATGGGGGTGGATG
>NZ_BAAACW010000094.1:0-65814 GCF_039521845.1 Alkalibacterium iburiense | reverse complement strand
TGTATACTTTTGAGCATTTCAAGTTGATTAAGTGCTTAAAATTATGGGGTTTTGACACCATAATCATACTATACCACAAAAAAGGTGCGGCTCCCACTGTTTTTAAAGAGGTATAAAAAAAGAGATGAACAAGAATACTCCCGAGTGTTTTCTTTCGACAGGCGTCTTGTAGGAAACGGTGTGTACGTTTGCTTTTTTTAATGTAGAATAGAGGAGAGTCTAGCATTAGGAAGGTGAATCAGATGAGCCGGTATTCTATCGGAATCGATATTGGAACAACAAGTACAAAAGCAGTTATATTTACAGATGAGGGACAAGTGGTCGCTCATCATGCCATTGAGTATCCCCTGCATAGTCCGGAACCGAGAATAGCTGAACAAAATCCAGACGAGCTGGTATCTGCTGTTCATTTGTCTATTAAAACAGCGATAGAAAAATCAGATATTCAAAAAGAAGACATTAAGGTCCTTTCATTTGGATCAGCCATGCATAGTTTGATTGCAGTGGATGAAAAGGGGAATCCGTTAACTGCCTCCATCACATGGGCTGATCAACGCAGTGAAGACTATGCGAAGCGATTGAGAGAAAATAACGGGCAGTCTATTTACGAAAAGACCGGGACACCCATTCATCCCATGTCTCCTCTAACTAAAATAATGTGGCTAAAAGAAGAGAAACCTGAAATCTTTCATCGAACCCGTCACTTCATTGGCATTAAAGAGTATGTCTTCCATCGTCTGTTTAATGAGTATGTTGTTGATTACTCGGTGGCTTCTGCTACAGGCTTATTTAATATTCATACCTTACAGTGGGATGAAGAAGCACTGGAGACAGCCGGTATTCGTGAGGAACATTTGTCACGCATTGTTCCGACGACAGAGGTGTTTAAGGAATTGAGTGAAGAGAAAGCTCAAGAGCTGGGGGTCCTACCTCATACACCTGTCGTGATAGGCGCAAATGATGGGTGTCTGGCCAATCTGGGAGTGAACGCTATAGACGAGGGCGTTGTCGCTTTAACCATTGGCACTAGCGGAGCGATTCGAACGGTCACCGACAAACCGGTAACCGATCCTAAAGGGCGTACTTTCTGTTATGCCTTAACCGAAAACCATTGGGTTATCGGAGGTCCAGTCAATAATGGCGGAATGATTTTAAAGTGGTTGAGAGATGAGTTATGTCAGGAGGAAGTCTTAAAAGCAAAAGAGTCTGGAGAAAATGCTTATGATATGATTACTGAGAAAGCAGTCAAAATTAAAGCAGGATCAGAAGGCCTCCTTTTTCATCCTTATCTGGCTGGAGAGCGGGCACCCTCGTGGAATGCAAATGCGAGAGGATCGTTTTATGGCTTAGCCCTTCACCATAAGAGAGACCATATGATGAGAGCCGTACTGGAAGGCATCAATATGAATTTATACATGGTATTCCTGGCATTAGAAGAACTGATTGGTATCCCAGATAAAATACATGCCACAGGTGGCTTTGCCCAGTCCCATAATTGGAGGCAGATGCTGTCAGACATATTCAATCAAGAAGTTCATGTGCCTCAAACGGTTGAAAGCTCTTGTTTAGGAGCTGCCGTATTAGGAAGATATGCTATTGGGGATATAGAGGCTTTATCTGACATAAAAGGAATGGTACAGACTGAAAAAATCACTAAGCCAAGTGCGGAGAATGTTGAGATATACAAAAAACTCCTCCCCATTTATATTCGATTAAGCCGCTTATTCGAAGAAGAATATGAAGCGATAACAGCATTCCAAGCCAAATATCATTAAGATAAACCCATTCATGTTACGATGAATGGGTTTTTTGGTGCATTGCATTATACATAAAAGATACATATTATGACATTTAATGTTATAAAAACATCTTTTTTAATGTTTATATTGCATAAATATCTATATGGTGGTATGATTCTTATCAATCAAAGAGTTAAAGGGGATTGGGACATGAAAAAAGGAATAAAAGGGGTACTGTTACTCGTATTATTAAGCGTCATTTTATTTAAGCCAACTCAACAGGTATCAGCTGAGGAAGATACAGCTCTACAAAGAGTACAAGAAGCTGGAGTGCTGAGAGTAGCGACTAGTGCGGATTTTCCGCCGTTTGAATTTTATGCGACGATTGATGGGGAACGACAAATCGTGGGCATGGATATATTCATAGCTGAAAAAATAGCCGAGGACTTAGGTGTAGAATTAGATGTTCAAGATTTAGGTTTTGACAGTTTGCTTCCTGCATTAGAAGCTCATAATGTCGATATCGTTATTGCGGGGATGACGCCCACACCAGAACGACGAAAGAGTGTGGATTTTTCAGATATTTATTACCGAACATTTCAAAATATTATGATTCGAGCAGAAGACCAGGTTGAGTTGAATTCTCTTGAATCTTTAAGTGGTAAAAGAATCGGTGTGCAATCCGGTTCATTACAAGAGGAATTAGCCAATCAAATTGACAATCCGGATTTGATGACCCTCACTGATTTGAATGATTTGCTTTTAGCACTGAAAACCGACCGTCTGGATGCGGTCATTATGCAAGGACCAAACGCTGAAGCTCATGCCTCTCAAGACGATTCCTTATATACGTATGATGGGGGATTTGAGTTGGATGACGAAGACAGAGGGTCCGCGATTGCCTTTAGACCGGGGGATGATTCCCTTGTAGAAGCTGTAAATGAAAGTCTAGCTGAAATAGAAGAACAGAATTTAACAGAGGATTATTTAGCTCAAGCCGGAGAGTATATGCTGGCAGAAGATTCAGATGAAGGGTTTCTGTCTAGTTACTGGGAGTACTTTTTAGATGGGACTCTGACGACTCTATTCATATCTGCTTTATCTGTTTTCTTTGGGATGATATTGGGCACAGTCTTATCCTTTATGCGCTTATCGTCTAATATTGTTTTGAAAGCTTTGGGATCTGCTTATGTTGAATTTGTACGAGGCACTCCGATGATGATACAAGTCATGTTCATTTATTTTGCTTCCGGACTGGTCTTCAATTTACCAGCCTTGACCTCCGGTATTATTGCCGTTTCTCTAAACTCTGGAGCCTATATCTGTGAGATTATCCGAAGCGGGTTAAATAGTGTGGACAAAGGACAAACAGAAGCGGCTAGAAGTCTGGGGATGAGCAAAGGCCATGCGATGCGCTATATTATTTTCCCACAAGCGTTGAAAAATATATGGCCAGCTTTAGGAAATGAATTCATCACAATCATAAAAGAATCATCCATTGTTTCTGTTATTGGTGTAGGAGAATTGATTTTCCATACACGAGTCGTTCGTTCAATTTCTTTCCAAGGTATTCTGCCATTAGTGGTAACCATGCTGATCTATTTTGTTTTAACTTTTAGCTTAACGAAAATCCTGAACTACTATGAAGGGAGAATGAACCATGATTAAGGTGAACCATTTAAAGAAATCATTTAAGAAAAATGAGGTTCTAAAAGATATCAATGAAGAAGTGAAAAAAGGGGAAGTCGTTGTCGTGATAGGACCGTCTGGTTCTGGAAAATCCACTTTCTTACGCTGCTTAAATTTATTAGAGCAGCCTTCTGATGGAGAAATTGTATTTGACGGGACAGTCTTAACTAATCTAAAAGAAACCGAACTGAATCATTTGCGTCAAAAAATGGGAATGGTCTTTCAACAATTTAACTTATTCCCGCATATGACGGCTAAAGAAAACGTCATGATTTCTCCCCTTAAATCCTTGGGACTAAGTGAACTAGAAGCGGAAGCAAATGCGTTTCGTTTATTAGAACAAGTGGGATTAGGAGATAAAGTGGATGCGTATCCGTCCAGTTTGTCAGGTGGTCAGCAGCAGCGTGTCGCTATCGCCAGAGCTTTAGCTATGAACCCTGATGTCATGCTTTTTGATGAACCGACCTCTGCTTTGGACCCGGAAATGGTAGGAGAAGTATTGAAAGTCATGAAAGATCTGGCCAACACGGGAATGACGATGGTCGTCGTCACACATGAAATGGGCTTTGCGAAAGAAGTAGCCGACCGCGTTTTGTTTATGGATGACGGCTATATTGTAGAAGAGAGTACGCCTGAGGAAATTTTCACTCAGCCCAAACACCCAAGAACGCAGGACTTTTTAGCGAAAGTATTATAGTAAAAAATAAACCTGATTTATATAGAAACTTAAATTTAGGTTCCCTTATAACTAATGAATGATATGTTCACTAGTTATAGGGGGCTTTTTTGTATGTCCTTTAAAGTACAAAAGAGAGGTATGTCCTGAGTTACGTCTAAACTGTACTAACTGGATACACAGATTAATTATCAACTAGGATAATATTAACTCTGTTATTTGAAGAGTCTACAAAACCTATGATTTACCTAGAGGGAATTTATCAAGATAAGCTAAAAAGTTTAATTTGTGATAATCTAGTCTTAATTTTGACGGAAAATTGAATAAAAACCACTTGTAATATAACTGTAACCTCAAAAAGGTTTATTAAATTCGATATAATGATAAGATTAGTTTAGTTATCAGATTAACGCATAACAATTTAAAACAAAAATTAAAACTATAAATATTTAATCGTGGGCTAGAGAATTTGGAGGAAGAAATGAAAAAGAAGTGGATTATAGGAATTGTATCTTCAATCATGTTGGCTAATACAATCCCTTTAACACAAGGTATTGTGCATGCTGAAGAGACTTTAGAAGAATTAACTAAAGAAAAAGAAGAAATTGAAAATCGCTCATCAGATTTAGATTCAGTCATTGTTGAGACTGAGCAGGAAATGTCTGTACTAGAAGCAGAGAGGCAAGAATTAGAAAGACGCATTCAAGACATTCAAATTTCAATAGAAGAGTTAATGGTTGATTTAGTCGAACAAAGCAATCGTTTGGAATTGACCTATCAAGAAATTGAACAATTAAATGAAGAAATTGATCACTTAAATGTATTGATTGAGCAGCGTAATGAAAAATTAATGACTCAAGCGCGTGCGACCCAAACCCAATGGAACGCTACGAATATCATACATATGATATTATCGTCCGATAGTATCACGGATTTAATTAGTCGTGTAGGTATCATCAGTCAGTTAGTATCAGCTAACCGTTCTGTTGTGGAAGACCAGATTCGTGATCAGCAGGCTGTTATTCAAGCAGAAGCACAAGTACAGGTTGAACGAGAAGAAGTTGAAAATCTCTTAACTCAAATGCAAGCAACACGTGATGAACTAACGAATCAGCAAAACCAGTTAGACAATGAAATCATGTATGTGGCAGAGCGTTACCAAATGTCTGCAGAAGAAAAAGAGACCTTTGTGAATGAACAGTTTGCCTTAGCTCAACAGTCTATGCAATTATCTTCAGAGATTGAAGCTGAGGAAGAACGTATAGCAGAAGAAGCCCGTTTAGCGGAAGAAGCTCGCTTGGCAGAAGAGGCTCGTCTAGCAGAAGAAGAACGTCTGGCAGAAGAAGCTCGTTTAGCTGAAATAGCCCGTCAAGAAGAACTAGCAAGAGCGGCTGAAGAAGAAGCAGCTAAAAAAGCAGAAGAAGAGCGCCAGTTAGCGATGGAAACCAGTCGTCGTAAAGAAAATGAAGAACGCGCTCAAGCCGAAGCTGCTGCAGCAGAAGAAGAGGCTGCTCGTGCTGAAGCTGAACAAAGAAGAGAAGAGTCAAGAAGAGCAGAAGCAAGAAGACAAGCAGAAGAACAAGCGCGTCGTGAGAGAGAAGCAGAGAAACGCGCCCGTGAAGAAAGAAGAAAAGAAGAAGAGCGGAAGAAAGAAGAAGAGCAATCTTCAGGTGGAAGTGGCTCTGGAAATGGAAGTGGGTCAACCCCTCCTCCAGCTTCTAACCCAAGTCCAGCACCATCTAATCCGGGTCTCATGCATAGACCAGCTACTGGTAGAGTCACTTCACGTTTTGGTATGAGACGTCACCCTATAAGTGGTGTGTACAGAATGCATAACGGAATTGATATCGTCGGTGGTGGAGCTATTTCAGCTGCTGATAGTGGCACGGTTACCACGGTTTCTTATAACAGTGGCTGGGGTTACTATGTCCGAATTGACCACGGAAACGGCTTTGAAACGTTGTATGCCCACTTGCAGCCGAATATTGTTGTGAGTAGAGGACAAAGAGTGTCTCGTGGACAAACTATCGGAACAATGGGAACAACTGGAACATCAACAGGCGTGCACTTACACTTAGAATTACGTAAGAATGGTCGCTTAGTAGATCCAGCTCCATACTTCGGTTTATAAACACACTAAATAAAACGCTGATCAGTGAACGATCAGCGTTTTTTGTTGTGTTGAAGAGGATAGTGATTAGCCTTTTAAAAGTCTTTTACTTCATATAAGGGGTTGAAAAGCTGACAAAAAAAAGTGCACCCCCTTCAGCATAAAGGAAGTGCAATCACATAATTTTTGTATTTCGAAGACCTTTATATCATGGCAAATAACGTTTATCTCTTGTTCCTAATGAACGAGAAGAAAAGGCTTGAATAATCCCACTGTTGACGGATAGACCTAGGGCAATAGCACCTGAAATAAGAAAGGTATCTGTCGCATAGGTTAGTCCTAAATCAATGTTTCCTTCGACAAAGGCACGCATCATGTTATAGGCTGATCCTCCAGGAACCATTGGAATAATCCCTGGAATCGCAAATACAATGACGGGCATTCTGAATCGTCTCGCGAACCACTGACTGAAAAAAGCCACGATAAAAGCAGCCACACTAGACCCGAAGAAAAGATGGGTATCTAATTGGACGGATAAAAAATAATACACTATCCATCCGGCGGCGCCGGCAAAACCAGAAGCCATTAATGTTCGAGTAGGTACATTATAAAGGACACCAAACCCAAAGGCCGTTAAGAAAGCGGCGATAAAAAAAGATAAGTATTCAATTAACATAGTGTGCTCCTTTCAAGCTTTTAAAGAAAAGCAATCACCATTGCAATGCCGATCCCTATTGCTCCTGCGGTTATCAGTGCTTTTCCGACAACGGCGACACCCGAAACTAAATGGCCAGCCATCAAATCTCTGAAACTATTTGTAATCGCCATACCTGGGACGAGGGACATGACACTACCGATAATAATCGTGTCGATATTTTGCCCAAATCCTAGGGAAACAAAGAAAACGACCATTAGCCCGATAAAGAAAGAAGCGACCATTTCTGCAAAAAAGCTGACATTCGTTACTTTATCGACTATTTCGAAAACATAATGCCCGAGTGTGCCGGCAAAAAAGGCAGGAAGGAAATCTCCATACGTCCCTCCAAATAAATAAGAAAAACCCGCACAAGCTAACCCAATGGCAATGTTTCTTTGGAAGCGTGAGAAATTCAAGGGTGTCTGGTCTATTTTTTGTAATTTCTGAATGACTCTATCTGGTGACAGAGGTTTGAGAGCCAGCTGTCTAGATAAATCATTGACCATAGAGACTTTTTCTAAGTTCGTTAATCTGTCGTTCATACGAAGCAATTCTGTATGGTCTTGATCGTCATCTCCTTGAACCGTTAATATGAGGGCAGTCGGAATGACAAACACATTAATATATTTCAAGTTATAACTTTTAGCTATTCGGTAGAGTGTGTCTTCCACACGGTAAGTTTCTGCGCCGTTTTCTAGCATGACTCTACCGGCTTCAACAATAGCATCGAGTATTTTTGCTACTGGGTACAGCTGCATCCAATTTCCTCCTCATACATCACTAAATGATTTCAACAGTCCTAGTATAACGATTTTTATAGTGCAATGCGAATAGAAAACGATTTATTCTATATGACAAATATGTGAAGGAAAAAGAGTCTGTTTGAAGCTGTTTCTTAGAAGAGAATATGTGCTAAAATAGAACAGGTTACAGTTAAAAGGGATCTGTTTAGGAGGATCAGTTTGAGTGAATTGTTAACAACATTAAAAAATTATTATGGCTATGATACGTTTCGTCCAGGACAGATGGAATTGATTGAAGAAATTCTCAGTGGAAGAGATGTAGTAGGAGTCATGCCAACTGGGGGCGGGAAATCTCTGTGCTATCAAATCCCTGCCATTCAATTGGACGGTGTGACTTTAGTTATCTCCCCATTAATATCATTAATGAAAGATCAGGTCGATACATTAGTTACGATGGGTGTACGAGCTGATTCATTAACGAGTCAAATGAGTCTGGATGAACAAAATGACACGCTTCGAAAAGCGGTACGTGGAGAGTTGGATTTGCTGTATGTCTCTCCAGAAAGGCTTGAAAATGACTATTTCTTATCACATGTCAAGCGAATGACGATCGATTTAATAGCAGTAGATGAAGCGCACTGTATTTCTCAATGGGGACACGATTTTAGACTGAGTTATCAGAATATTCCGAAAATTAGAGAAATCTGCCAGAATAATCCACCCTTTGCGGCCTTTACAGCTACAGCCACACCAGAAGTGAGAGTGGACATGGTCAAAAAACTGCAGTTAACCGATCCTTATCAGTATACGGCTAGTTTCGACCGTCCGAATCTGTCATTTTCAGTGGTATACCCGAAAAAGAAACAGCAGCAGCTTCTTTCGATACTTAAGGATAAGGAAACGAGTATTATCTACTGTAATACGCGAAAAAACGTTGAACGGGTCCATACTTTTCTGAAGAAAAAAGGATACCCAGTAGGCTATTACCATGCAGGGTTAGACCCTGTCGAAAGAAATCAGCAGCAGGAAGATTTCTTATATGATAAGACATCGATTATCGTAGCGACCAATGCGTTTGGGATGGGAATAGACAAGTCTAACGTCAGACGCGTGATTCACTATAATATGCCCTTAGATATGGAAAGTTATTATCAAGAAGCCGGACGGGCAGGCAGAGATGGCGCTCCAGCTGAGGCCCTTCTGTTTTATTCCAGTCAAGATATCATTACGAATAACTTACTCATTGAACAAGGGAATCATCCGCATGCAAAGAAGAACTTAAATACGATGATTACATACTGTAAGACGGGTCAGTGTTTGAGAAAAACCATCTTAAAGTATTTTGATGAAGACGTACCTTGGACGAACTGTGAGAATTGTTCAAACTGTAACGGAGAAACGGAAACGGTCGATGTGACAGAAGAATGCCAGAAAATCTTATCCTGTATTTTTAGAATGAATCAATCCTATGGGATGGGACTGATTGTCGATGTATTAAGAGGAAAAGAAATAGCCCGCATTCAAAACTTGGGTTTTCATAAACTGTCGACTTACGGCATTATGTCTGAGTATTCAGAAAAGGAAATTAAAGACATCATCGCTTTGATGGTCAGTGAGAATTACTTGCGCGTCGGGGGCGATCAGTATCCTATTATTCAATTTACATCTAAAACACCCGAATTGTTACACGCCAAAACACGCTTATCGCTTATACAAAAAAGCGAAAAAGAACCGATCAAACCGCTGAAAGAAACTAGCGATTACGATACCGTGTTGTTTGAAAAATTAAGAACACTGAGAAGAACCATTGCAGAAGACATAGGGAAGCCGCCATTTGTCGTCTTTACTGATAAAAGCCTGATTGATATGGCTTCGTCTTTTCCAGTGACGTCACAAGAATTCTTATCTGTCCATGGTGTAGGAGAAGCTAAACTGAAAAAATATGGCGAACCGTTTATTGAAGTGATTCAAGCATATGCAGAACACTCTTCATCATGAGAAGATTCTTTGAATTCTTTTTTCAAAAAGGTAAATGTGCTACAATAATGAAGCTGAAATAGCGCTTGCTATTTAATCATTTTAGAAAGGGAGTTGAACATGTCAACTTTAAATAATCAATCTATACTTGAAAAAATTAAAAAAAACGAAGAAGTGTTTTGGGTCAACCCTCATATGTTACCCGTAGAAGAAGCGACTTCTCATACCCAGTATTCTATCAAGGACGTCGAAGATGCGGAAGCCCGCTTACAGCGATTCGCCTCATTTATACGGGTAGCCTTCCCAGAAACGGAAGAGACAGAAGGCATCATTGAATCTCCGCTCACTGAAATAAAAGAGATGAAGAAGTACTTAGATGACTTGCAGGGTAACTCGCTTAAAGGTCAGTTGTGGTTAAAAAGAGATGACCAGCTGCCTATATCCGGTACCATCAAGGCAAGAGGAGCCATTTATGAGGTATTGAAGCACGCAGAAACCTTGGCTTTAGAACACGGTCTATTGGAAAGCATTGAAGAAGACTATGCTGTCTTTGCTACTGATGAATTCAAGACATTCTTTTCAGAGTACAATATAACTGTCGGAACGACTGGGAATCTTGGTATCAGTGTCGGAGCAATGGGAAGAATGCTTGGTTTTGATGTGACTGTTCATATGTCTGTTGAAGCTAAACAATGGAAAAAAGACTACCTTAGAAACAAAGGGGTAGACGTCATTGAACATGATACGGACTTCACTAAAGCTGTTGAAAACGGACGAGCAGAATCTGATGCTAACCCGAAAAGTTATTTTGTGGATGATGAACATTCGATTGAATTGTTTTTAGGCTACACGGTTGGTGGCTACCGTATGAAGAAACAATTGCAAGAGGAAGGGATAGTAGTGGATGACGAGCATCCCTTGTTTATGTATCTTCCATGTGGTATCGGGGGATCTCCTGGTGGAATTACTTTTGGTTTAAAACAAGCGTTTGGCGAGAATGTTCATTGTTTCTTTGTTGAACCGACAAAGATGCCGAGTATGTTAGTCGGATTGACTACTGAAAAATTTGATGAAGTCAGTGTCTTTGATTATAATTTAGGAGGACTGACTGTCGCAGATGGTTTAGCCGTTCCGCGTACGTCTGGGCTGGTATCCAGACTGATGAAAAATCTATTTAGTGGGGGATATTCTCTGAAAGATGAATGGTTTAAAGGTCTGTTACACGGTTTATATGAACAAGAATCTATCTTTCTTGAACCAGCTGCCGTTGGTGGAATGATTGGTCCTTACAGATTAATGGAATCAACAGAAGGTCAGTCTTATCTCAAAGAAAAAGGATTAGAGGATAAATGGGACCAAGCGACACATATTGCCTGGGCAACAGGTGGATCGATGGTGCCAGACCATGATAAAGACGATTTCCTAAAAGAGGCAAAAGAATACGACTTAAAATAAACAAGAGCAAAAAAGAGCAGAAAAAATCTGCTCTTTTTGTATTTAGATGCGCGTATAATTTAAAATGTGGTATTCTTATATTACCTACATATTAAAATTTAGTTCGATGGATCGGAGCACATTTTCCTCTTCATTGACTCTTTCTATAAAGTGGATAGATTGGATATTCCACTCCGCTAAATCAGAAAAACTGTGATTGTTTTTGCGTAATACGGTATCTAAAGGACAGTCTAACTCACCGTCTGCATTTTGAATGATATCTCTTTCATCTATATCTAACAAGATATCACCGTCTCGTCCTTTTAGAACATACTGATAGGCTACGTTGGTAATATATTGAGTATTATCTATTCTAATCACTCCTTAGCCGCTACTACGTAACAAAGCAGTCAACTGAATCTACTTAGTACGTTTAACTTGTTTTTACCTTACCACTCATCATATGCCATCTAACTAAATGTTCATATAATAACCAGAGAAATACAGGAGGAGGTCACAAAATGGACACAGATAATCTTCTTTTTGGTAAAGTATTAAAAGAAATTAGAGAGAATAAACAATACACACAGCAGGAAATTTCCAATCACACCATGTCTCGGTCAAATTATAGTAAGATGGAAAAAGATGTGGTGAATCCCAACGTAGAAAAATATTTTTCTATTTTAAATTACTTAGATATGAACCATGATGAATTTGCCTTTATTTTAAACGGGTATAAACTGGATAAGAAAGATACCATTATTCATCTATTTAAAACGATGGAACAAATCCCTACTTTTGACTACTTAGAAACACTCATCACTTTATCTAAGGAGTTTCTATCTGAACAAGAAGATCACTTGATTAGTGATATTTATTATAGCTGTTGTAGCTGGTATGCGTTACTCAAAGATCATGATGTTAAAAAAGCCCGTATCTATGCAGAGAAAATATGGAACAGATTGAAAGAACTGGATAAGTTTTACCTTTCAGAATACTTTTTACTGAATCGTATTCTTTTTTATTTCGAATTAGAAACGACTGTATCGTTGGTAGATAAGGCTATAGAAGAGCTTGAGAAATATGCTCCTCTGTATGAAGCTGGACAGCTGCTTTCTCAATTAATCATCAATCTATCTGCTGTATTGATAACCCATAAAGAGTATGAAAAGGCTTTATCCTATACCGGAAAACTTCTTCAAGATAGAAAGGAAAAGCTCGATGTCTTAACTTTAGGCTCTGTTTATGTGTATCAAGCGGTTTGCATGGAGCGTTTAAACAATCCAACAGAGGCCCAGAAATGTTATGACTCTGCTAGCCAACTCTTTCAAACCATAAATCGGATAGACTTAATTGATGAGATAAATAAAGCGCCTTATGCCTTGTTTAATCCCTTTATTCAAGTTGAGATACACTAGTATAACTCTTGAAAGTTATTTGTTATGATGGTAGTAATAAAATAAATCGATAAAACACCTGTTAGTCAATTAAAATAGTAAGGAACAATCAGACAGACAAACAGTATTTACTTTCACAGGTTTTCGATACAGAAGGAGAAGGTGTGGGGTCAGAATGAATAAGAAGTGCATTATTGTGTTGGTTGGACCCAGTGGAAGCGGGAAAACAACAGTAGGGTATGCCTTGTCGGAGAAAGGCATACCTAAGCTGGTTACAACGACAACGAGAAAACCGCGTGAAGGGGAACGAGATGGTGTAGATTACTATTTCAGAGAACCCGACGAGTTGAATCCAGATGATTTTATTGAACAGACTGTCTATAATCAGCGCATTTACGGATTAACTAAAAATGAAGTAAAGCATGCGCTGGAAAAATACGATAAGGTTCATGTGTCCTTGGATAAAAATGGGGCAAAGGCAATGAAACAAGCGTATCCGGAAGAAACACTCATTATCTTTATGTATGTTCCGTTAAGTGAGATGGTCAAACGCATGACAGAGCGGGGAGACAGTGAGCAGAAAATTTCAGAGCGTATTGATTTCAGCCAGGAAACCAATGAACTCAAGCCGATTGAAGAAGCGGATCTGATCATTGAGAATAGATCGATTGAGGAAACGGTAGACACTATTCTGTACTTTTTAAAACAGAGAGCATCGGCACCTACTGAATGAGGTGGAAACTATGGAAATAGAACCTAAAACCATTGTCTGGTATCCTTTCTTTACATTTGTCACCTATGTGTTACTCTCTCTCATTTTTGAATGGCCCATTTGGAGTCTGTTCATCGCTTTAGGGATTGTATTTCTTTATTATATTGTCATTATCATTATTGAACTAAATAAATAGGCCCTATTACGAGGTGTAATAGAGGCCTATGTTTTTTAATTTGTAAAGTTGCTTGAGGCAAAGCTGTCTGGAATATCAATGCCGCTTGCGTTGTAGTTTTCACCATTCATAATAGAATTTTTAACAATGACGTAATCCACTTTTCTTAAAGCTTCCACATCATTTCCACCGGCATATGAAATGGATGACTGCAAGTCCTGTTTCATTTCTAATAAAGTATCTGCGATGTCCCCTTTGTATTCGAGTAACATCTTCTTGCCTTCGACGTTTCTGCGCTCTCCTTTTTGGTGAGCTGAGGCACTACCGAAATACTCTTTATATGGACGTCCGTTTATTTCGACCATCTTGCCAGGTGACTGATCGTGACCAGCAAATAAAGAACCAATCATAACCATGGTGGCTCCAAAGCGAATGGATTTAGCAATATCACCATGCGTACGGATTCCACCGTCCGCAATAAGAGGCTTACGTGCAGCTTTTGAACAATGAGATAGGGCAGCTAATTGCCATCCGCCTGTACCAAAACCTGTTTTTAATTTAGTTGTACATACTTTACCTGGTCCGATTCCCACTTTTGTGGCATCCGCTCCAGCATTTTCAAGTTCACGAACTGCTTCTGGGGTTCCTACATTTCCTGCAATTAAGAAAGTATCTGGCCAGTGAGCTTTCACGTGTTTAATCATATTGATGACAGAATCTGAGTGACCGTGTGCCACGTCAATAGTGGTGTATTCTGGAATCAGATTTTCAGAAGCCAGCTCTTCAACAAAGCTGTATTCGTCTTCTTTAATACCCAAACTGATAGAAGCATACAGCTGTTTTTCTTGCATGTCTCTTATGAAATCTTTACGTTTATGCTCTTCAAAACGGTGCATAACATAAAAATAATCATTTTCAGCTAACCAAGCGGCCAGGGTTTCATCAACGACTGTCTGCATATTGGCAGGAACGACGGGTAAGACGAAACGACGTCCACCTAATTCAACACTCGTGTCACATTCCGAACGACTGCCCACAATGGATTTAGCAGGAATCAACTGAATATCTTCGTAATCAAAAACTTTCATTTCATGCTCCTCTTTTACTGTCCTTAAGACATATTCGGGGGAGTTTTCATTGGTATTCAAAATATTGTTTCCCTTACCTACTTTACCGAAATAAAGAGTGGATGTCAAAGCGAGAAAGACTCTTTAGAGAGAGAAAGGACAAATTGTAAAAAAAGTGTTGATAATTAGTTGGAAAAGAGAGAGAATATAACATAACTGAGACGTTTAAAGGAGAGTATCATGGATACAGTGAAAGAGTTTATAGTAAAAAAATTAGGAACGCCGAAACGCTTGTTTATATTAGGTCTGCTTATGTCCCTGCCGTTTTTATTTTTGGTGTGGATGAGTTTTAGGGACTGGGGGTTCATCGGAACACTTGATGAGGTTATTGGAAATGAATTCTATGAAGAAAGACACCCTGTTTTAAATGTTTTTTTCATTGTCATCACACGAATGGGTGACACATGGTTTGTGGCCCTTCTGACGGCTTTTATATTCTTCTTTTTAACTTTTTATGTGAAGAATGTCAAACTAGGCTTATGGTATGCCCTAACAGTGGCGCTGGGAGCCGGTGTGATTAATCAGCTGTTTAAATTTATATTTCAAAGACCTAGACCAAGCAATATTGAGCACCTCGTAGTTCAGCACGGCTACTCGTTTCCTAGTGGCCACGCGATGGGATCGGTTATCACATATGGGGCCTTGTTGTTCATTATAATCCGAACCTATTCGACATGGAAAGTGCCTCTGATATCCGCACTGGTCCTGGTTCCCTTAATAGCATTAATAGGGATAAGCCGGATTTACGTAGGTGTACACTACCCGTCAGATGTTATTGGTGGGTTTTCAATGGGATTGGCTGTCTTGTCCTTTAGTTTAGGTATTTACAGTCTATTTTTAACGGAGAAAGAAATTAAAGAAGGCGAGAAAACATAGGGTGCTATCACTCTATGTTTTTTATTTCTTTCCGCTCGTTTTATCCCCCTCCGATTAAAAAATAATGACGTTAAAGGCGATAAACCCATTTTAATCGCCCTTCAGATTAAAAAGAAAGACGTGAAGAGAGATAAAAAAAATGACCTATCCGAAGATAAGTCATTTAGTCGATATAATTAGATGATACCTATAATCATAGCGATGGCACCAAAGGCGATTGCTGTCCAGTTTAATCCTTTTTCAGAAGTTGCTACCACACCTATGACTCCTAATATCATAGCGATTAGACCTAATGGAATATTCCAAATGAAGAATCCGATTAAAGCCAATGCCATAGCTAGCCATCCTATAATCTTACCCATGTTATCTGAATTCAATTTATACACTCCTCAAAATAGTTACTCAATCACTTAAAATTATAACGCACTTTTATAACAGCTACAATCATCTTATTTTTTCTGTACATACTGCTCTATTGGATAATCATGTAAAGGCAAGTCGGCCTCTTGATTTAACACCAACTGAGCCAGGCATTTGCCTACAATTGGTCCGGCTGTCAATCCTGTTGAGCCTAGACCACTTGCCGTGAATAAACGGTCAGCTCCGGGGACTTGTCCGAAAAACGGGGCATAATCCGAGGTGTAAGCTCGCGTACCGGAACGGTAGGCGTAAATAGAAGCTTCATCAAAATGGGTTGAAAAAGTTTGTGAAGCCTTATGAATCATTTCCTTTAATATCACTTCGTCAAAAGTTAAATCATACCCAGCTTCATCCTCATGCGTAGCGCCAATCATCACATGGCCATTGTCAAAGGGAATGATATCCTCTTCCCCTTGAGGCATAATGACTGGCCAGTCAGCGGTGTCTGTGTTCTCTAATTTTACCTCAACGAGTTGCCCTTTTTGAGGCCGAATGTCAACTTCATAATCTAAAGGCTCTAACAAATCAGGAAGCCAGGCGGAGACAGCCAGAATAACAGAATCGAACCGTTCTTCTCCTTTAGAAGAGTGGATAATATAGTCTTTTCCATCTTGAGAAAGGGTGACACGTTCTGGAACAAAAGATGCCCCATTTATGGCAGCCTTATTCAATAAAAGGTCTACCAACTTTCCGCCATCAACTCGCGCACCGCCTTCAGCCCACAATGCTTTTTCTTCTTTTGTGTAGATAGGTATTTTTTCTTTAATCTCTTTGGGACTTAATACAGTCAACTCCCCCATTTCTGGAGCATCCTCACGTCTTTTTTCACCGATTTCTTGTAATTCATATAGATGTTTTTCTTTTTTCTTGAACAGCAAGGTTCCAACTTTTTTATAGATAGACGGAGGAATAGGCTGATCATTCATGACCTCTTTTAAAAAGTTCGGATAAAAAGCGGCTCCTTCTTTGACCATGCGATACCATTTTTTATTTCGCCTTCTAGAAAGCCATGGACTAATAATACCGGCAGCGGCAGACGTGCCTTGTCCGGTGCTTTCATCATAAACGGTTAAATCAATTTCTTTTTCTTTGCTTAAAAAGTAAGCTGCAGATGCTCCAACAACTCCTGCTCCTATAATAGCGACTTTTTGTTTTCTCATAAAAACACCTTTCCTTCTATTGGTTTAGTTTATCATGTTTGAGAGGGGATGCGCTATTTAAATAAAAAAAGTCTTGACAACGGATGAATAGATGCGTAAGATGAGAATCACATTAGAAAAAAGGAGAGAATCATCGTGATTAACGGATCGGTTTCAGTCAAACAATTGAATAATACTTGGCAAAGCTGGCACAGACCGTTGTAGATATGAACGAGTGATTCTTCATAGATACAACGTTTAGAGCAATCTAAATTTGTATCTATGCTGGCTCAATTTGACGTACTTTTGTATTTTACGCCACATAGATGACATAACATCTGTGTGGTTTTTGCATATCTAAGGCAATTTCCGCAGAAGGGTATTTTTATATCCGTGGAAATTGCTTTTTTTTATTTTCAAAAGGAAAACAAGAGTCAGTATGAGAGAGGATGATGCAGATGGAATCTGATTGGCACTGGAATGGGAAAAAGAGGAACATATACTTTATAAAAGAGAGGATAAATAAAAATGAAAAACAAACGAATGATTATGGTGTTAGGGATTTTAGTGGTGATATTAGGGGGAGCTTTTATTTTTTCAGAGACTGAAGCCGATTCAGATAGCCAGTCGCCAAATACAGGTGAGGCGTTTAAAATAGGGATTTTGCAGACGACGAGCCATCCCGCTCTGGATGACATCACAGCTGGTACGATTGAGGGTTTAAAAGAAAATGGGTACAGTGAAGGGGAAAATGCGACAGTCAACTTCCAGAATGGCCAAGGCGATCAGAATTTGATGAATACCATGGCTCAAACGTTGGTAGATGAAGGGGCTGATTTATTGGTGGGGATTGGCACACCCGCAAGTCAGGCTTTAGCGAATGCAACGAGTGACATTCCGATTATTCTGGCGGCTGTTTCTGATCCTGTAGGAGCGGGTCTGGTTGAATCAGAAGAAGCACCCGGTGGCAATGTCACAGGTGTAAAAGATCAGTCCCCCGTTAAAGCCCAGTTGGAATTAATGATGGAGCTCTTGCCTGAAACAAAAGACATTGCTTTATTTTATAGTTCTGGAGAGGACAACGCACGAGCGGAAGGTGAACGGGCTGAACAAGCGGCTAAAGAATTAGGTTTAACGACGGTTACTTATACGGCTTCTGGAACGAATGAAATTCAACAGCTAGTAGCTAAGATGGCTCAGGAGGTGGACGCTATCTACATGCCAACGGACAACACGATTGCGAGTGCCTTTGATACGGTGGTTTCAGAAGCGACCCGTTATGAAACACCTCTTATTCCGACAGTCGACACAATGGTGGCTCAAGGAGGACTGGCAACTGTAGGGATTAATCAAAAGCAGCTAGGGTTTGAATCCGGACGGATGGGCGCTGAAGTATTGGATGGACGAGAGATTAGTACGTTTCCTGTTTTCGTATTAAACGAGGGAGAAGCGCTTGTTAATCTGGAACAAGCTGAGCGATTGGGTCTCACTCTTCCTGAAGCGGCAGTAGAGGAAGCGACTGTCGTCCAGCCGGGTGAATAGAAAAGGAGAGAAAGAATGATAATATCAGCGATTGCTCAAGGTCTGTTGTGGGCCGTTTTAGGACTAGGTATTTTTACCACCTACCGCATACTGAACTTTCCAGACTTAACAGCTGAAGGCTCTTTTCCATTAGGAGCGGCTGTCGGGGTCACCGCTATTGTTTCTGGCGTTCACCCCCTCATTGCTTCTGCCTTGGCCTTTCTAGCTGGAATGGGAGCCGGCTTAGTGACGGGACTGTTGTATACAAAAGGAAGAGTTCCCGTCATTTTATCGGGTATTTTGGTCATGAGTGGGTTACACTCAGTCATGCTTTATATTATGGGACGGCCGAACGTTAGCTTGCTTCAGTCTCCACGGATTTACGATGCCTTTAGCGAGCTGCCCAATTATTTTGATGTGGTTATAGTGGGGACAGTGGTCTTGCTTATAGGAATGAGTCTTTTACTGTTCTTTTTTTACACCCAATTGGGACAAGCCTATATTGCAACAGGGGACAATGAGAAGATGGCTCGGTCTTTAGGCATAAATACAGATAATATGAAAGTGCTGGGCCTTGTTTTTTCCAATGGTATTATTGCCTTAGGTGGCGCTTTGGTCGCTCAAAACAATGGCTATGCAGATGTCAACGGAGGGAGTGGCATTATTGTTATCGGACTGGCTTCCATCATCATAGGAGAAGTCATTTTTAAAGAAGTCACCCTAGGTGAGCGACTAGTAACAGTCGTTATAGGAAGTATATTGTACCAGTTTTTACTTTTAGGTGTGATTCAACTCGGATTAGACACGACCTATATAAGGTTGTTCAGTTCAGCCATTTTAGCCATTTGTTTAATGCTGCCGCAGTTTAGAAAATCTGTCAGATTACACGTACAGATGAGCAAGGAGGGAAATCAATGACGACTATTCTTGAAATGGAACAGGTATCTAAACGGGTCTCTACTCAAGGAGAAACAGAACGGGTGCTTTTAAACGCTATCCATTTGTCTGTTAAAAAAGGCGATTTTGTCACCGTGTTGGGTGGAAATGGGGCAGGGAAGTCCACTCTGTTCAACAGTATTGCCGGCTCAACCTCTCTATCACAGGGCCGAGTGAGTATAAACGGCCAGAACATCACAAAGTGGGAAGAAGAAAAAAGAGCGAAGTATGTATCTCGTGTGTTTCAGGATCCTAAAATGGGAACGGCACCGCGAATGACGGTAGGAGAAAACTTGCTTTTAGCGTTAAAACGGGGAGAAAAACGCACCCTTCTTCCTAGAAGTATGAAAACTCACAAGCCCTCTTTTGCTGAACTGTGCAAGCAAGCCGGGAATGGGTTAGAGAATCATCTGGATACACCGACAGAGTTTTTATCAGGAGGACAAAGGCAGTCGCTCAGTTTATTAATGGCGACGCTGAAAGACCCATCGCTTCTTTTACTGGATGAACACACGGCAGCGTTAGATCCGCAGACCTCTAAACGTCTGATGCAGCTGACCGATGAAGTTATTAGGGAAAGGGAATTAACGTGTCTTATGATTACTCATCGAATGGAAGATGCGCTCGACTATGGGAATCGGTTGATTGTGCTTGAAGAAGGCAGTATAAAATATGACCTCAATGAATCGGATAAATCTAAGCTGTCAGTTGAAGATTTACTTCACTTATTTGAAAGAGAAGAAACAGTTTACGCTTAAAATAGGACTCCCATCTTTTCTTTCTTATCCAGAACTGCTATGGTTTAATTACTAGACAAGTGAAAAGGAGATTCTGAGAATGAAATATATCACACTGATTGAAGCCTTAACGAATGCGAAAGGCGCACCTGGTTTTGAAGATGAGGTTATTGACGTTCTGAAAGAGTATAAAGGGAGTTATACTTTACAGAAGGATAATTTAAAAAATGCGTATTTAAATTTAGATCAAAAGAACTTTGAGTTGCCGACTGTCATGATTGATTCTCACTTGGATGAAGTGGCCCTCATGGTGAGAGCCATTGACGATAATGGGTTACTGGCGATTCAGACACTCGGGGGATGGGTCCCTTCTACTATTTCAGCCCAGCAGTTTTTAGTTAGAAACAGAGAGGGAGAGTATCTCAAAGGAATCTGCATCACAAAGCCCATTCATTTTATGACCCAGGAAGAACGTCAGAAAAATATAGAAATAAAAGACTTGAAAATTGATATTGGTGCTACTTCTCGTGAGGAAGTGATTCAAGTCTTTAATATTGAAGTCGGTCAGCCAATTGTTCCGTCAACACAATTTTCTTATAACGAGAAAAATGGGGTCATGCTGGCTAAAGCCTTTGACAACCGAATCGGTGCGGCTGTCGCTTTGGCCGTGATGAAAGAGCTGGAAGAGGAGCTAGAGAGTTTGCCGTTTCATTTGGTTGCTGACTTTGCTGCTCAAGAAGAAGTTGGCTTACGTGGAGCAACAGTAGCAGCTAAAAGAATCCAGCCTGACTTGGCCATTGTTTTAGAAGGAACACCGAGCGATGATTTCACTGGTCCTCTCTCGACGCTTCAGGCCCAATTAGGTAAAGGGCCACAAATCAGACACCGAGACAGCAGCTATATTGCAAATGAAGACCTCATTGCCTTGTTTTCCCAAGTAGCAGAAAAAGAAAGCATACCGGTCCAACATGCCGTCAGAGAAGGTGGAGGGACAAACGCAGGAGCGATTCATTTATCTAACTTAGGGGTACCTGTAGCAACGATTGGTGTACCGAGTCGCTACGTGCATACCAATGCTTCCTTCTGTTCTTATCATGACTTTGAACACACAGTCCAGCTTTTAGTCAGCTTTTTAAGAGGATTGAAAGAAGAAGACTTTAAGAGATTTGAATTGACTAAGCTGTAATGTAGTAGACCTCTTAAATACAAAAAAGACCATTTCCACTGCAGAGCAGAATAGGAAATGGTCTTTTAGTTAAAAGGAATTATTCACCCGGTTCAAACATTTGTTTCAAGTGTCCTTGATCAGCAAAATCTTGTAAGAAATCATAAACTTCCTGGCTGGTCATCGCGTCGACAAGAGCCTGGATTTCTTCAGAATCCTGGTTGTCTTCACGAGCAATGAGGGTTTGGGCAAAGATATTGTCTTCGTCTTCTTCTAAAAAGACAGCATCTTCAGTCGTTAAACCAACATTAGCGATATAAGTCGGGTAATGGAAAACAAGTTCCACACCGTCTTCATAAGCGGCATTCAAGTTCAGCAAATCAATTGATGTGAACGTGAAGTCATAAGGGTTTTCGACCACATCATCAATCGTTACTTCAAAGACATTGACTTCAGGATCCAAAGTAATCAAATCAACGGCCTGCATAGCTGCCAAGGCACGGGCTTCATTTGAAGGGTCACTTGGAATAGCGACTTCTGCTCCCTCTTCAATGTCATCGATGGAGTCGTAAACCGGTGAATAGAATCCTACTAAGGCATTATAGATAGGCTGGACATTCACTAGGTTTCCATCGCGTTCTTCGTTGAACATTTGCATAAAAGGTTCGTGCTGAGCAAAGTTCGCATCCACTTCTTCATTCAATAATGCTTCGTTATACTGAATATTGTCTGAGACTTCGACTAATTCGACTGAATACCCTTCAGCAATCACTTCATCCGCAATTACTACCACGTCAGTCATTGGAGGCAAGTGAGAAGCCACTCGAATAACGGTGTCTTCGGAATCATCCGTTTCCTCTTCAGCTGTATCATTTGTTTCATCCACTACTTCTTCTGAAGCATCATCTGCTGTGTCTTCAACCGGATTGTCTTCCGTCGTCCCACAAGCCGCTAACAATAAAACCGTACTTCCTAATAATAAACTCTTCTTTAACATAATAAATCTCCTCATACTTTATCTTTTATCTATTTTTCTGGCTAAACGCAAGCCCAGCCATTGGAATAGCTCCACTAATATAATAATAATCACTATCGCGGTATACATAATATCCGTTTCATATCGCTGATAACCGTACCGTATCGCAAAATCACCGATACCTCCACCGCCGACGACCCCCATAATGGTCGAATACGACACAAAACTAATCACAGCCGTCGTAAAGCCAATGACCAAGCTGCTTCTTGCTTCCACATACATGAATTTCCAAACCAACTGGAAAGTGGTCGCTCCCATCGCTTGAGCCCCTTCAATGATTCCTTGAGGCACATCCATCAGAGACTGTTCCACAAAGCGGGAATATAAAGCAATAGCAATGACCACCATCGGGAAAGAGGCCGCAATCGGATCTCCCGTTGCCCGTCCGTAAAATTCCCGAATCAGAGGCTGCATAGCAACCACCAATAGTAAGAATGGAAAAGAGCGAATAATATTGACTACGGCGTTAAGGATGCGATTCAGCACCTTATTTTCATTCGGCCGTCCATCTGCACTTAAAAAAAGAAGGGTTCCGACAGGGAGTCCGATAAGAATGGCAGCGATCATTGCAAAGAATAGCATAATCCCTGTTTCCCATAAACTTTCAGCCAGTCTAGGCCAGTAGTCAATCACACGCTCGATATAAACAGGTAAAAACTTATTCACCCTTTCCATCATGAGGTCAACACCTCAGCAGCCCGTTTGTGGTAAGGGATAGTTTCCTTTAATTTCTGAGAGGACTTAACAGAAACAATGTCCACTATTTCACCCTTTTCCATAATAGCGCTGCGGTTACACAAGGCTTTAACAACGGGTAGTTCGTGAGTGACTACTATAATGGTCATGTCAAATTCCTGATGCGCTCTTTTTAAAACCTCCACAATGCCTTCTGTCGTATTCCCATCCAAAGCAGAGGTTGGTTCATCACACAGCAAAATTTTCGGCCGGGTAATAAGAGCCCGAGCGATACCTACTCGCTGTTTTTGTCCTCCGCTAAGCTGAGAAGGGTAGCTTTTCTTTTTATCCTCTAAACCAACAAAACTCAAGACCTCATCCACGGACAAAGGATTCTCATACGAGTGCAAGCTAAGAGGTAAGCGTACATTATCTTCTACCGTTTTATTACTGAGCAAGTTAAATTGCTGAAAGATCATTCCTATTTCTTTTCGGTGAGCACGCAGATGAGATTTATTTAAAGAGTTAACAAGAGTATCGCCAACTTTTACGTCTCCTTCATCGGGACGTTCTAAAGCATTGATTAATCGCAACAAAGTAGATTTCCCTGCTCCACTTTCCCCAATCACCCCAAAGGCTTCTCCATCTTCAATCTTTAAATGAATATCTTTCAAAGCATGGACCGGTCCACCTTTACTCTGAAACGTCTTCTTAATATGACTTAATTCAATCATTGTGCTCCTCCTTTCCCATCAGAAATAAATTTAAACGCCTAACGCATACTTATTATAAAAACCCATTTGGATAAGAGCAACAAGTAAACGGTTTCTAAATGTAAGGAGAGAAAAAGCCTGGAGTTTAAAACTATCCTTTTAAATACCAGAAAGCCTATTAAGACAATCATTGGACGTGTTTTATGAAAGCTAGTAATAAGGCAGTATAAATACAATAATGTTTATATCTTAATTGAGCTCTTTTCAATTGTTAAAAAATATTCAAAGGTTTAATTTGTAGTTATTGTTATTAAATCAACGTTTATCCTAATGTTTTCCTAAAACGAAAGAGACACATTTATATGATTGTTGAAAAGAGAACAAGTGTCATTTATGATAGAGGAGTATAAAAACTTAAGTGAAGAAAATAAGGAGCGCGACAATGAAACAAATCGACATGAATAAAACAGTGTTTCAATTGATTCAAGAAAATCCGGAACTAAAAGGGATACTTGTCAACCTTGGTTTTACTCCCTTGGAAGATAATAAGATGTTGAATACAGTTGGACGTATGATGCCCCTTAATAAAGGAGCAAAACAAGTAGGAATCAGTCCAGAGAGATTAGTAGACGCGCTGCATCAAGAAGGATTTGAAGTGAAGGAGTGAAGGGTTTATGTCCACAAGACAAAGAAGTAACCGGACTTTACAGACAGAGAGAAGACAAGAAAAATTAAAAGACTTAATTTTACGTCTGCACGAAGGAGAAGATCCGGAAGCAATAAAAGGAGAGTTTCAAAAATTTTTTTCAAATGTCAGTGCCTTTGAGATATCTGTTATGGAAAGACGGTTGATGGCTAAAGAAGGCATTGAAGCAGAAGACATTATGCGTTTATGTAATATCCATGCCTCAATGTTTATCGGAAATGTGGCTGCACCAGAGAATATTTCCCCTGAAATGGAGAAACAAGGGCATCCGGTTCAAGTGTTAAAAATGGAAAACTTGGCGATTGAAAGTACTTTAGAGCGCATTGAACGCTTACTAGAACTCTATGTCACTGAACCAGAAGATTTTTTGCTGGATGGCTTACACAAACAGCTGACTATCCTATCAGAGTTCGATACCCACTACTTACGAAAAGAGAATTCCATTTTTCCTCTTATGGAAAAATATGATATTGTCGCGCCACCCAAAGTGATGTGGGGAGTGGATGATGACATCCGTGATATGTTTAAATCCTTTAAACTGCTTTTAGACAAAGATGAAAGAGATCTATTGCTCGATGCTTTTGCGGCCTTGAAATATGAACTGGAAGAAATGGTCGTTAAAGAAGAAGAAATTATGATTCCCATGGTGATAGATGTCTTTAATGAAGACGACTGGATTAAGATTGCAGAGGAAACAGAAGACATTGGCTACTGCATCGTTAAACCAGAAGCCAAATGGGAGCCTGATAGAGAAACATTTGAGGACACCTCTATATCTGAAAATGGAAACTTACCTTTTGAAACAGGGCATTTGACTTTAAAAGAGTTAGAAAAAATGTTGAACCTGCTGCCATTAGAAATTACTTTTGTCGATAAAAATGACACAGTAAAATACTTCAATACGAATGAGGAAAGAAAAGTATTCCCACGAACTAAAAATGCTATTGGAAGACAAGTCCTCAATTGTCACCCTCCAAAAAGTCAGCCAGTGGTGAAGCAATTAATCAGTGATTTCAGAGAAGGCAAGAAAGAGTCGGAATCATTGTGGTTCAAAGTAAAAGGCAAATTTATTATGGTGACTTATGCTGCCGTACGTGACGAAGACGGGTCTTATCTAGGAACGTTGGAATACGTGCAGGATATCGGACCCATTGTAGACTTAGAGGATGAGAAGAAAGTAATCGAACCAGCACAATAAATCAATCAGCCTAGTATCCAGAGGAATGTTCTTTTGGAGCTAGGTTTTTTGTATAAGAGGAATACTGAATAAAAGAAAAAACCACTTGCTGGGTTCCAGCAAGTGGCAAAAAGGAGTGGTATCGTCACTTGGAGGAGTGACGGTTACCAAAAAAATAAGTTGGTTGTTGTGGGTATGATTAAAGTATAGTATCTAAATTTGAAAAAAGTATGATGATGTCATGAATAAATAAGGTTGTTTTTATTGATAGGATTATTTAGTAGTATATATAGTACACATTCACTTTGCGTCTCAATAAAATGCGCGCAAGCAAAATAATGAGACGCGAAATGAATTAGCGTTTCAATAAATGGTGGGCATACAAATTAATGAGACGCAAAACGGATTAGCGTCTCAATAAATAGTGAGCATACAAAATAATGAGATGCAAAATAGAAATCAAACACTATCTTGTTTTAAGAATAGGCAAAGCAATCTTAGGCATATAAAAAAACCACCTTTTCACTCAGAAAAGGTGGTTTGGGGACAAGACTAAAAGTCTAATGTTCAATTTAAGAGTAACATTTTCAATCCGGGGAGAAAGATAATGTCTCTATTTTTTCTTTCCTATAATAAAAATAAACGTTTCGGGGGATTCATTTATTTTTAATTTTTTGGGGAGAAAAGAAAGGTGTACTTTATTCCACACCAATAGTGTAACAAATCATCTAACTAAAATCCTTAAAATTGCCTAAGGATTTATGAGTTAAGATTATAATTTACTCACTTAACGCATTTACAATCGCTTCATTGAATGCGGGCAGATCATCAGGCGTACGGCTTGAGATAATGCCGCTCTCGTCTATCACGACTTCTTCATCGCTCACGTCCGCTCCGGCATTTCTCAAGTCTACTAATACTTGTTTGACAGCAGTCATCTTTTTGCCTTTCACAATTTCAGCATTAATCATTAATTGTGGGCCATGGCAAATCGTAAAGATGGGTTTTTGACTGTCACCGAAATAACGCGTGAATTCTAAGAAACGATCGTCTTTACGCAACTTATCTGGTGAAAAACCACCGGGGATTAATAACACATCAAAGTCTTCTGGACTCACTTCATCAATGCCTTTATCGATGGTCACAGATGCTTCCCCTTTTTTACCCTCTACCGTTTCACCGGCTTCAAATCCGATAGTGACTAATTCATGTCCTGCTTTTTCTAATACCTCTTTAGGAGAAGTATACTCGACATCTTCAAATAAATCTGTTAAAACAACAGCAATTTTCTTACTCATTACTAGAATGCCTCCTTCTGTAATCTATTTTTAGTCTATCGTTTAATCTTAATTCAGGCAAATAATATGATTGAGATTGAAGCAGGAAGGGGGATAATTATCTTTTTTTGCTGTTCTTTATGGTATGATAAACCCATAGAGTCTATACAATAAGGAGAGACGGAGATGAACATAGCTTTAATAGCGCATGATAAAAAGAAAGACGATATCGTCAACATAGCTGAAGCGTATAAACTGATTTTGAGCAAGCATACGTTATTTGCCACAGGAACGACGGGTAAGCGTATCGCTGAAGAAACAGGCTTGCCTATTCACCGGTTTAAATCGGGACCACTCGGAGGAGACCAGCAAATCGGGGCCTACATTTCGGATAACAAAATGGACCTCGTTATTTTCATAAGAGACCCATTAACCGCTCAAGCACACGAACCGGATATCACAGCCTTGCTTCGTTTGTGCGATGTCTATGAAATTCCTCTGGCCACCAATGTTGGATCGGCAGAAGTGTTATTAAGAGGATTGGATGCCGGTTTTTACGATTGGCGCGACCTGTCTAGAGGGCAAGACCGTGACTCGCTTCATTTTTAAAATAGACAAAAGGAGCGAAGAGATATGATTATACTCATCGGCCTCGTTCTATTGATTTACGGGTTCATATCTTACAAGTATCCATTCATGAAATACAGAAATCAATCCAATGCAACCATGCCGGACTGGCTGCCGACTTTACAAAAAGTAAGCGGTGTTTTACTGATGATTGCAGGAGGATTATTAATTTTAACCAGTCTTATGTTACAATAAATAATTGAAGGGGAGATAAATATGATAATTGGATTACCGAAAGAAGTTAAAGAAAGTGAATACCGTGTCGCTCTGACACCGTTTAACGTGGGGCGTTTAGTTAACGCTGACCATCGTGTGCTGGTAGAATCAGGAGCAGGCATCGGTAGCGGATTTGAAGATGAACTATACGTGGAACACGGCGCTGAAATAGTAGGAAGTGCTGAAGAAGTATGGGAAGCATCTGAGATGATTATGAAAGTTAAAGAACCTTTACCGGAAGAATTTAAATACTTTAGAGAAGATTTAATTATTTTCACTTACCTGCATCTCTCAGCGGCACCAGAACTCACACAAGCCTTAGTTGAAAGTGGCGTCACCGCTATTGGGTACGAAACAGTGACGAAAGACGGCAAATTGCCTTTACTGACACCTATGAGTGAAGTAGCGGGCCGAATGGCTGTACAGATTGGTGCTCACTATCTAGAAAAACACGAAGGCGGAAAAGGTGTCTTATTAGGTGGCGTTCCAGGTGTAGAAAAAGGAACCGTTACGATTCTCGGGGGCGGTGTCGTAGGAGAGAACGCGGCTCGCATGGCGATTGGCTTACGGGCAAATGTTAATATTTTGGAGCTGAATCCAGATAGAATGCGTGAATTGATTCATATGTTTGGTGGAGAAGTCCAGACATTGGCGTCTACGCCGTCTAACATTGCCAAAGCAGTGGCAGAGTCAGACTTAGTGATTGGTTCTGTTCTGATACCTGGTAGAAAAGCACGTAAATTAGTAACCGAAGAAATGGTCCAGTCTATGGAAAAAGGATCCGTTATTGTGGACATTGCCATTGACCAGGGCGGAAACTTCGAAACAATGGACAATCCTACCACCCATGCTAATCCGATTGTTGAAAAACATGGGATTTTGCATTATGGAGTGGCTAATATTCCTGGGTCTGTTCCTAAAACGGCAACGATTGCCTTAACAAATGACACGATTCTTTATGCATTAGAACTAGCTGGTCAAGGTGTGAATAATGCCATGAAGCATAATGACAGCTTAGCAGAAGGAATGAATGTCTACAAAGGAAAAGTAACCAATCGAGCGGTTGCTGAAGATTTGGGTTACGACTACACTGAATTAAGTTCATTATTAAGTTAAATAAGCAAAAATAGAGGCCGACAGACCCTTTCATTAGGATCTGTCGGCCTGTTTTCATTTAACGGTCTCTTAATCGGCTTCCGCCTTTTGGAGTAAAGGAAAAATACTTGAAGCACCACAATGCACTGACTCCTATTAAAATATAAACAATGCGGGTTGCCCATTGCTCTGCGTCGCCAAAGAGCATTTCAACTACATTCACGCCAAATAACCCAATCAACAACAAATGAATACCGCCAATGATAAGTAAAGTTAATGCTGCCCGGTCAATTATTTTCAAAAGAGGACCTCCTTTATTTTCTTCTATCCTTATCATACGAAATTTCTTCATAAAAGTCGATTGAAACTGATTAAAAATAACTCACGTAAAAGGAGAATAGGCTATTGATTTGAAAGAGCTGTGTTATACTTAATAAGAAGAAAGTAAGGACGTCATACACATATAAACGACTATTCAGGAGGGGTACACCATGGTAAAAAGTGATATTGAAATAGCTCAGTCGACAGAAATGCTTCCGATAGATGAGATTGCCCAGAAGATAGACATTCAGGTAGAGGACTTGGAACACTACGGAAAGTTTAAAGCGAAAGTCGATTACACCGCTTTACATAAAAAAGAATCAAAGGGGAAACTGATTCTTGTGACAGCCATCAACCCGACTCCAGCAGGTGAAGGAAAAACGACCACATCTGTGGGTCTAGGCGATGCGTTACAAAAGATAGGGAAACAGACAGCGATTGCTTTACGCGAACCCTCTTTAGGTCCAGTATTTGGGATAAAAGGAGGAGCTGCGGGTGGAGGCTACGCGCAAGTTATTCCGATGGAAGATATTAATCTGCATTTTACTGGAGATATCCATGCGATTGGGGCAGCGAACAATCTAGTAGCGGCCATGATTGATAACCATATTTACCAAGGCAATGATTTAAATATTGATCCGAGACGAGTGACGTGGAGACGAGCCATGGATATGAATGACCGTCAATTGCGTTCCATTGTGAGTGGGATTGGTGCTCGTACCAATGGGATGCCGAGAGAAGATGGCTTTGATATTACAGTAGCCTCTGAAATTATGGCTGTTCTATGCTTATCCAATTCCTTGACGGAAATGAAAGAGAAGTTAAGAGAGTGCTTAGTGGGGTACACATTTGATAATGAACCGGTCACTTTAGGGCAGTTACAGGCTGAAGGCGCCGTATCGGCTCTATTAAAAGATGCGTTGAAACCCAATTTAGTGCAGACCCTTGAACACACGCCTGTTTTTATTCACGGAGGGCCATTTGCCAATATTGCGCATGGCTGTAACAGTCTGCTAGCGACTAAAATGGCGTTAGCTCATGCGGATTATGTCGTGACAGAGGCAGGATTTGGAGCAGATTTAGGAGCAGAGAAATTTATTGACATTAAGTGCCGAATGGGTGGGCTCAAGCCGGATGCCGTTGTGATTGTTGCGACCATCCGAGCACTGAAGATGCATGGAGGCGTGAAGAAAACGGAGTTGGATACAGAAAATACGGCCGCTCTTAAAAAAGGCCTGCCTAACTTACTCAAGCATATTGAAAATATTAACCATACGTTCTCCCTTCCGGCTGTGGTAGCGATTAACGCCTTCCCGGGCGATACGGAAGAAGAGCTGACTGTTTTGAAGAAAGCCATTGAAGCTACAGGAAACAAAGTGGTTCAGTCGAATGTTTGGGCTGAAGGCGGCGCTGGTGGAGTGGAGTTAGCGGAAGAAGTGGTGGCGTTATGTGAAAAAGAGTCGTCATTAACCTATGCTTACGACCAGAGTGACCCTATTGAAATGAAAGTGGACAAAATCATTCAATCGGTTTACGGCGGAAAAGGATCGGAATGGAGTAAGACAGCCCGAAATAAAGCGAAGAGATTAGAAAAACTAGGATATGGAGACTTGCCTGTCTGTATGGCGAAAACGCAGTACTCTTTATCGGATTCGGCGACGGCATTAGGACGTCCGACTGATTTCACTGTGAATATTCGAGATTTATCCATCTCGGCTGGTGCTGGTTTTATTGTTGTTTTAACAGGCAATATTATGCGGATGCCTGGTCTGCCTAAAGTCCCGTCAGCAGTACAAGTGGATGTGCAAGAAGATGGCAGAATTTCTGGTTTATTTTAAAGAGGTGGGAAGATGAACGAACAAACGATAGCGGCATATTTAACGGAGTTAGGAAAAAAAGAGGGCAAACCCGGTGGAGGAAGTGCAGCCGCCTATATTGGAGCGATGAGCGCTTCTTTAGCTCGACTCACGAGTGATGTTCAAAAAGACAAAAAAGCCTACCGCGACTTTTCAGATGACCTCTATGATTTACTCGATGAAGCACAAGAAGCCAGCCGAGAATTTGAGCATTTAGCTCAAGCGGACTCTGAAGCTTTTGAGCCGGTTTTAGAAGCCTATCAATTACCTAAAGAAACATCAGAAGAAAAAGAAATCAGAAACCAGACGATTGAAGCAGCCCTTCTAGGAGCAGCCCAGCCTCCATTACGTATGCTTGAAGTGAGTTTGGAACTGCTGGCTATACTTGAACAGTTAGTGTATATGCGTATGCAAGGAACGATTGTCAATGATTTACTGGTTGCGACGATTTTCATTGGAACGGTTTTAGAAACAGCCCTGTTAAACGTGTACATCAATACAAAGCTTTTTAAAGATCAGTCGAAACGAGACGAGATAGAAGAAAAAGCAGATCAACTGGTTTCAAAAGGAAAAGAAAGAGTCCATCATTTATCAGATGTGACTCACTACTTTTTGAAGCATGACACATGGCCAGATGATTTAATGGCAAAGGAGCGATAGAGTGAAAGAGTTAAAAGGAAAAATGGTAGCCGAAGAGTTAATGACTCAAACAGCTCAGACAGTGGATGATTTAAAGAATATTAATTGTCTGCCGACTTTAGCTATTGTAAGAGTGGGAGAAGACACCTCTTCTATATCCTATGAAAATGCGGCTATAAAAACAATGCAGAAAGTAGGTATTACGGTAGAATCCCATTTATTTGATGAGGACATTGAGTCTGAAGACGTGATGACAGCTATTGAAAGCTTAAATCAAGACCCCTCCATCCACGGCATCCTTGTTATGCAGCCACTACCTGATTCGCTGTCTAGAAACGACATAGCCCGTTGCATTGATCCGGCTAAAGATATTGATGGGCTGACTCCAGAGAATTTAGGGAAAGTTGTTGAAAATGATACCAATGCCCTTTACCCCAGTACGCCTAGAGCGGTGATGGAGCTGCTTGATTACTATGGCATCGAAGTAGAGGGGAAAGATGTTTGTGTGATAGGGAGCAGCCCCGTTGTGGGGAAACCCTTGTCGATTATGTTACTGAATGCAGAGGCAACGGTCACGAATTTGCATATTAAATCAAAAGATGTAAAAAAATATACAAAAGAAGCGGACATTGTCATTTCAGCCACGGGTTCTATTGAACTGGTCACGGCGGATTATATTCGTGAGGGGGCTGTTGTAGTGGATGTTGGTTTTGGCTATAAAGATGGGAAGCCAGTCGGAGATGTAAAGTTTGACGAGGTTTCAAAAGTGGCTTCAGCGATTACCCCTGTTCCTGGTGGGATAGGGTCCATTACGACAGCGGTATTGGCTGAACAAGTCAGCCGGGCAGCGTGGATTCTGAATTCGAATTGAAGAAAGAGGGATGAAAATGGGTAAAGAAGAATTGAGAAAAGGGATGCTCCTTTCCTTAGAGAAAATAGGAGGAATGGAACGAAGAAGAGTGCAGAAAGCGATGCACACTCACTTATTTGATTCCCCATTATGGAAGCAAGCCGAACGTATTGGAGTGACTCTTTCAACAGAAAAAGAATGGGATACCGAAGCCATCATTGAACAAGCCTGGGATGAAGGCAAGGCTGTCTGCGTGCCGAAATCTATTCATGACTCCAGAGAGCTTCAATTCTATGACATCACTTCTTTTGATCAAGTCGAAAAAGGCTATTTCAACTTAATGGAACCCATTGTCGAACAGACCAGCCGTGTAGACAAAGAGAGTATGGATTTATTGATTGTGCCCGGCTTGTTGTTTACAAAGTCCGGTTACCGTATTGGGTTCGGAGGTGGCTTCTTTGATCGCTTTTTAGCTGATTTCAGTCAACCCACGGTCTCGCTCGTTCACACGAACCAGCTGGTTGACTCTTTCCCCATTGAACCACACGATGTGCCGGTTGATTACATTGTGACAGAAGAAGAGCTGTTTGAGACGAAATTGCTGAAATAAGGGAAGGGGCTATTGAGACGAGGGGAACTCTGTCTTATAATAGAGAAACAAAAGAGTAAGAGGAAAGCGTTAAGTGCTAGATGGATGGGATGTTGCCTCTAGACGAAAAACAGATCCTGTTTTGCGATTTTTCTCTGCATCCGCTTGAAAACTATGAGGTTTTTTAGCGAGGACTCTTTAATTTTCTGGGAAATGTCTTCTCAGAATAATGACTTTTCAGTGTTTAGACGCCTGAGAAGAATGAAATTAAAGGAGATCTTCGAATATGACACAATCACCAACGAACAACAGAAAAACATGGATAGAAACGTTAGTTATAGGGGTTCTTGTCCCTGCTCTTATATCCTTTATTATCCCTTACTGGCGGTCACAAAATGGATTAAATGATGGCGTGACAGATGCTGTAGCTCAAGAAAGCTGGCAAATGATTTTAACGGACTTCTTTTATCTGTTTTTATTTACTGGCGTCCTTTTTGTTTCTACCTTGCACTTGATCAAAAGAATCCTAGATGAGAATGTTTTACTCACCCTGCTTCTTGGCGTCCTTATAACGGGAACAGCTTTCGTGCTTTATATCCAAAGGGAGATCTTGCAGTTTAGTGTGGTATATGAAGGCAACCGGGTACTGTACAGTATCGCTTTCCTTTTTTATAGCTGTTTATTGCTTTACCGGTTTATACAAACAACGAGATTTGAATTAGATACAAAAGAAATCGCTGTGGTTGGCTTGCTCATTGCGATGAATATAGCGCTCGGAAGAATAGGCATCAGCACACCGGTTGTGCGCGTCACCTTTGCCTTCTTGCCGACTGCTTTAATTGCGATGTTGTTCGGCCCATGGGTCGGTGGGATAGCTGCAGCCTTTAGTGATCTCTTAAGCTTTTTAATAGCAGGAGGATCTGGAGCGTTCTTCCCGGGGTTCACGGTTTCGGCTTTTCTAACGGGCTTTATTTACGGCTTAATTATTCATAAAAAGACACTGACGTTAAAACGAATCATTTTGGCAGAGGTCATCATTGCTGTGTTTATTCATATCGGACTCAATACTATTTGGATATACATCTTGACCCAAAATCCATTAGCTGTCATTTTACCTCCACGCTTGATACAAAACGCCGTCACGATAGTCGTGCGTGTCATGAGTGTGTGGTTCATTTCAAAAAACAAGCAGCTGAAACGCGTTTACATGAAATATTCCACAGCGAAATCATAATAAAGTTGGAAAACACCGTACAGACTCAAGTCTGTACGGTGTTTTTCTGTACATAGGAGTTATATTCGCCTCGAAACAGAGTCTATCTGCCCTAACTTTTCTGATAAATCCGAGATAAGTCACATAGAACCGTCCTATGTGACTTATCGACTAAATAAGCCAATCGATAGGGCACATAAGAGCTGTCTATGTGCCCTTACATAGTTTAAAGAACCTGCGAAGGTCACATACGAAGATAAATTTACTTTTTTTCGTGGTTTTGAAAATGATTAGACAGTATATATAGTGAGAGATATTGATTGGAGGATGTTAAATGACTAATACACAAAGAGAAAAACCCGTCATTTTACAAATAATGGAATCGTTAAAAAGTAGAATGGATTTAACCGGTAACTATCTCAGTTACTATTACGCTTTACATAAGGGATGGGAAGGGGAGTGTCAATACGATAGGATGCTTGAAAAGCTAACTTGCGAACATATTATCATGAAAGATTTACAGCTTAAAGTGAATCGGACAACCATTCAAATAGATACCTTGGTTATTACAGCCGATAGAATTTATTTATATGAAATTAAAAATTACGTAGGGAGTTACATACACGAGGATGAGCGATTTATCAATTGCTCTACCGGAAATGAGATACTCAATCCCATTATTCAATTAAGTCGGACGCAAGTCTTGTTTCGTCAGTTATTAAAGCAAAGCGGTATCCATCTATCTTTAGAATATTTTGTCGTTTACATTAACCCACAATTCACTCTTTATCAAACACCTCACAATCAACCGTATGTATTTCCAAATCAGATAACGGCACATATAAAGCAATTGAATAGTCAATGTAAAAGTTTAACTGAACAGCATAGCCTTTTATCTGAGAGATTAAAAGCCATGCACACACTTGATAGGTATACGGTTGATTTGCCTGTGTATTCATATGACAAGTTAAAAAGAGGAATGGTTTGTGGGAACTGCCAAGGGACTATAGAGGAATTAACCAAGAGAGTCTATTATTGTCAGGGGTGTGGGCTTAAGGAAGAGAGTTCAAAGAGTATACTGAGACATATAGTAGAGTATCATCAGTTATTTCCTAATCAAAAAATAACAACAACAGCTATTCAGGAGTGGTGTGTATTACCTTCTAGAAAAAAAGTGCGAACTGTCTTAGATAGATATCTAAAGAAGCAAGGAAGTTACCGTTGGAGATACTACGACATACATACGTATGAATAAAGCAGTGCTGTCCTGTAAAAGAAAGCACTGCTTACATTAATTATTTATCCCGTTTCTTTCTCTGAGCATCGTATTTCTCATACCAGACGGCAGAGTTAATCCATTCGACGTGGCGGATGGCATCGAGGCTGACAGACTGAATCGAATGGTCTCGCTGTTTAATATAAAGTGTTTTGTCGTTGAAGCCGATGATAAATCCCTGTATATCAGGTAAATACTTCCCATCTTGAATCGTATCCAACTGAATAGCTAAGGGCTTTTTGTGGGCATAGCTTTGAAATAAGAGGGTGCTGATTTGTTCGATGGGCTGTTTTTCCTTGGGTAAAATCTCTTTGGAGATCGTTTCTTTCTTTTGTCTTTTAAGGGCTTCCGCGTGATCAGAAAGCATCATACCCATCCACTTCATCTTCCCTCTATCTTTATACCCCAGAGCATCGGGAGATAGGACGACTATTTCTCGAGTCATTTGAGTTACCCTCCTTATAATATGTATGATAAAAATAAATGCTTAAGGTGCTTAGCGCTCGTCTTTTCCTGAGCGGTGGCCACCGAGTAATTTGGCGCGTTGCCTAGCCATCCCTCCGTTTGCTAAACTGCTCGCATGGAGAAGAGACGTGTAGCCGTATTTTCTCCGGATTAAGTCAATCGTCTGATCCAAGTCTTCTTGTAAAATAAGCGATTCAGCAGATTCAAATAAAGACAGCTGGAGGGCAGACTTAGGTTCTATTTTCCCAAAGGTGACATTCACCACTCGGACAGGGACTGGCTTATAGTGACGATTAAATAAAATCAGCAAGCCTTCGATAATCTTTTTGGAAGAGTCGGTCTTTTCAATCCTAAGCTGATGACTGAAGCCGCCGTCAATCACCTCTCTTGAGTAGCCGATACTCAACTTCACGAGAGAGGTTGTATAATGATGCTTTCTTAACCGCATGGCATTTTCTTCAGCCATTTCACGTATGACGATTTCCACTTCGTGCTTATCCGTGTAGTCTCTATTTAAGATTTGATTTTTACTAAAGGATGTCTCCTTAGGTGTGAAACTTTCAGATAATAAGGTGCGGTCAATGCCGTGCGAATGGAAAAATAGCTGTTCACCGATCACACCGAATTTTTTCTTGAGCAGTCTCACATCGTGCTGGGACAGTTCGAAAATAGAACGGATACCCATCCGCTGCAAATGTTTTTCTGTCTTTGGACCAATGCCCCAGAAGTCCTTCATGGGAGAAATCTTCCAAACCGTTTCCTGCACATCCTTGTAATGCCAGTCCGCAATGAAGTTACTTTCCTGTTTATGCTTGGCGTCGTGATCCAGGGCCAGTTTGGCTAATAACGGGTTGTCTCCTATGCCGATTGTCACGACGAGTTGCAGCTGATCCCAGATGAGTGCTTGAATCTGGCTGGCAATCGCTTGAGTGGAGCCAAAGAGGCTATGAGAATGGGTGACGTCTAAAAAAGATTCATCAATACTGTACACATGCAAATCCTCTTCAGCTACGAATTGCTTGAAGATAGAAATAATTTCCAAGTTCTTTTCCAAGTATAAAGCCATGCGCGGTTCGACGATTTCAATGGCAGCGTCACGAGGGATTTCGTACACGCGGGTGCCTGTTTTAATACCGTATAACTGTTTGACTAAAGGTGAGGAGGCCAAAACCAATCCGCCGTTATTATCCGGTTTACTGACAACCGCGATGCGTGCTTTCAGTGGATGCTGACGGCGCTCGACAGCCTCGACAGAAGCAAAAAAGGACTTCACATCAATACATAAAATATCTCGGTACGGTTCATTTGAGTAATCCATTACTTGTAACATGCGAATGCTCCTTAAGGGAATAGGTGTTTGTTTTAATTATAGGAACGTTTGTTCGATTAGTCAAGGCGAACAATCTGGAAAAAGACAATAAAAAATGGCTACCGCTGAAATAAGCAGTAGCCATAAGGGATTTAAACCTTATTATTTATTTTCCTTCTTCGTAAGGGACAACGGTCACAGTAGACTCAATGTTTCCTTTTGTCGCTTTTGAATACGGGCAGAATTCATGAGCTCTTTCTGCTAAAGAAAGCACTTCATCTTCACTCATATTCTCTATTCCCACTTCAATTTCTGTTTTTAATTTGAAGCCGCCATCTGTCGGATCTTCTACCAAGTGAACAGTTAAGGTCACTTGAGATTTGTTTTTAACCTTGTCTTCTTTTTTGAAATGATCTAAGGCTGAGTGGAAGCACGCACTGTATCCTAAAGCAAAAAGTTGCTCAGGGTCAGTCCCTTCTCCTTTTCCGCCCATTTCTTTCGGTACATCAATGTTGACTTCATACGAACGGTCGGGTGTGTGACTTTCTCCTGCACGAGCTCCAGTATTGACTGCGGAAGTAGTGTATAAAATTTTGTCTGCCATATTATACTCATTCCTTTCTCTAATCTACCCTTAGTTTACCACTCGCTATCAGTATTTCAACTGATACGGCTATCCCTTGAGCGCATAAGTATAAATAGCATGAGCCACGCCGTCATCTGCATTGGAACGCGTGATGACATCAGCGGCATCCTTCACTTCGTCTACCGCATTTTCCATCGCCACGCCCAAACCGGCATAAGCAATCATATCCGTATCATTGGCTCCGTCCCCAATCGTCATGACTTCTTCTCTTGCAACTCCTAATTGTTCAGCTAAAGCTTTAACTGCATTTCCCTTGCTAGCTTGTTTATTTAAAAACTCTAAAAAGAAAGGCTCGCTGCGTAAAATGGTATACTTCTCCCATAACTCTTCAGGCAAACGGGGGATAGCGGCATCCAAAACAGCCGGGTCGTCAATCATCATCATTTTATTAAAGTGAGCGGACGCGTCCATTTCTTCCGGTGTTCTATAAGAAATCGGCACATTGCTCAAAAAGGATTCACGCACACTGTAGGGACTAATGTCTTTATTTGGCGTGAACAGCTTATTATCATGAATCGCATGGAAGTGCGCGCCGGCCTTTGAAACAGCCTGTTCAATCTCCATATAATCCTCATAAGTCATCGTATAATCAACCAGCACAGAACGCGTATGAATATTCTGAACAAGCGCGCCGTTGTAAGTAATGATATAGTCATCGGCTTTGTCTAAGCCCAACTCTTCTAAATAATCGATAACGCCCGGAGTCGGTCGGCCGGTACATAAAACAATTTGAATACCCGCTTCATGTGCAGCCCAAAGCGCCTCTTTATTTTCCCGTGTTACTCGTTTTTCGTTGTTTAAAAGGGTGCCATCCATATCGATAGCGATTAATTTAATGGTCATTTTGTGTCTCCTTCACATCATCTTCAGGCCAGATGACAGCCTGATTTCGAATGTAACGTTTAAATTCATCATAGGTTTCTTGAAACATATTAATGTTTTTTGGATTATCATCTAATAATTCTTTTGGCACATACAAGCGGTGATCGCCTTGCAGATTGCCACTTAAGGTTTTGACAATCGGACTCGCTTGGCTGAGCTCGACAAAGGTGCCATCCGCTTGAATGAGTTGAATCGGGACCTTGCTTTTCAATTTGTAATCATAAGGCAAATCAGAACTGCTGTTGATTAAAGTGTAAAGCTCTTTGTCATAGTTTAACTGGTCCACAAGCCCTCTCAGTTTATCGACAATGGGTTCATCTTTTCCTTTTTCAAAGGTTACCGATTTGAGCGGTTTTCGGTCTATAAACATACGGGACAACTCACTTAAATAAGCATCCTTGCTTTCAGTCCAAGTGATAATAGCGGCTTGTAAGACCCCGTCATCCACTTTCAAGTAATCCTCTAAAGTGGGATTGTCATTGAAGAAAGGGTCCAGTAATGGAAAACGAGGGTAGAGTCTATCCTCTTGGCATAATTGCTTGGCTCGATACAATAAACGGTCCAATGTAACTTCCATACCCCGTGAAGCCGGATGGAAGTATACTTGCATATACATTTGAAAACGGCTGACGATATAATCTTCTACCGCATGCAAGCCTTGGTATTGAAAGGCAATGCCGTCTTTATAAGGACGAATCACGCGCAAAATACGAGACAAGTCAAAAGCGCCATAAGTAGCTCCGGTAAAGAAAGCATCGCGTTGCAAGTAATCCATTCTGTCCGCATCGATTTGGCTGGAAATCAATTGAACCACCTGCGGATTGGCATGCTCCTTCGTAATCACGCTGGCTACTTGGTTTGGAAAATCCAGTGACACTCTTTTTAAAACGGCATTAATTTCTGTTTCTTCAGATAATATGATATCTGTTGTAATTTTTTCATGATCTGTATCAAATATCTTTTCAAAAGTATGCGAAAAAGGACCATGTCCCACATCATGAAGCAAAGCCGCACAAAGAGTAACCAGCTTCATTTCAGAATCCCATTCATTGGGATAATTGCGCTCGAACATATCGACAATCCGACGGGTCAGCTCATACACCCCTAGAGAATGGGAGAAGCGAGAGTGTTCTGCCCCGTGAAACGTATATTGAGAAGTCCCTAATTGCTTGATGCGCCTTAAACGCTGGAATTCTTTTGTATCAATTAAGTCCAGAATCAGTTTATGTCGCACATGAACGTAGTCATGCACCGGATCTTTAAACACTTTTTCCATTGGCAGACGATCCAGTTCTTCAAATGTTTTCATTTCCATGTCTTGTCTTTCTACTTTATCTTCTTAGAGAAGGTGCAGTCTAAAGTAAAAAGGTCTCCTTTCCTTACCCATTGGCACTATGGGGAGATGAGGGCAGCATTTTGTTGTTCCGTTTCACCATTTTTTCAAAGCCTTCTTCATAGGCTTTCTGAATAGTCGGAGTCAAGTCTCCTTGAATGAGTTCTATCCCAGCCTTTGTAAAGACGTGCTGGATGTTTTCTTTGGTCTGTTCAATAGTGAGCGGTACGCCAAGCGCTTCTTCCAGAGTCGTCATCACTTCTGGACGAACCGGAGGAAAGTCCCACTTGGTTTCTTTTTGCTTCAATCCTACGTCATAAAACGCCCGAATCATATCAGCCCGTTTTTTCTGGTCCCCGTGAACGCTCAAGTAAATCATAATGGCAATGCCGCCTCTTAGTCGGCGCTGAGCGATTCCGGCAATTTTCTTTCCGTCGATACTTAAGTCAAAGTCACCTGGACAGTAGGAATCGCTGATTTCATAGGCGTGAATCGTTTTTCCATACGAAGCAAAGGCTTCTTGTAAAATGTGATGCATGCGCTCGTATCCTTCATTAATCGACAAACGGGCCTCACCTTCTGGAAAAAAGATAGAAAAATTAAGAACACCCTCATCACTGACGACCGCTAGTCCGCCTGAATTTCGAACCATATAAGCGTAGTCGTATGAAGAAAAGACACGTAAGGCATCATTTAAATAAGGTAATTTCGTATCAAGCATGCCTAATATAATCTGCTTGGATGTTGTCCAGAAATGCATAATCGGTTGCTTTTTTTCTCCCGCTTCCTGAATGAACGCGTCGGTTAGTGCAAAAGGAGAAAAAGGATGCTCTGTATAGGAAGAGGGCAGCTCGTCAAAGAGTAAAAAGGGAGAAGTCGCCTCGTGTAAAAAATCAGTCATTGTGTTCCGTCCTTCGTTATAGTCTAGTGTAGTTTCAGTATACCATGAACAGGTAAAAGGGAAATATAGAATGAGACGTTAGGTGGATTTTATGATAAACTAGTAAAAGTAGGACGTTTAAAATGAAAGTAAGGGAAGGAGCAGCAACTATGCCTTCAAAAGAATTAACGAATGGAATGCCGGCTATTGTCAAAATGGAAACATCTTATGTTCAAAATGGCGAAACGCACCACCATTCCTTTGAAGAAAATGGAAAAGTGGTTTATATGAATAACAGCTATTATATTCGCTTTGAGGAGAACCATGATGGAGAAATGGTTCCGGTCACGGTTAAAATCAATCCAGATGGAGTGGTTAACCTGATTCGTCGTGCAGAAAAGACGATGCGATTAACCTTTAGTAGTGAGCAGGATACAGAAACAAATTACAGAACCCCTGCTGGAATCATGCCTATTCAAGTCGTGACAGAGGATTTACGAGTGAGCTACTACGACCGACCATTTGCTGGACGAGTCTGGGCGGATTATTCCTTATATATGAACCAGCAAAAGCTGGGAGATTACCAATTGCGATTGCGTTTTACCACATAATCGTGTAGGATAAATAGGCTATGAAAGTTAAAAAGAGAGGACGTATAAGTCGTGGAATTAAAGCAATTTGAAGGACAAGCAAAAAACGAATTGGCTATGGTTGATGTAGCGCATGCTATTTTAGAAACGACTGGCGAAGTCATGGATTTTAATGATCTATTGGCAGAAGTCGCTGATTATTTAGAAATGGAAGATGATGCATTAGAAGCAGAAATGCCTCAATTTTACACAGATTTAAATGTAGATGGGCGCTATATTTCATTAGGATCCAATCGCTGGGGACTGCGCAGCTGGTACCCGATTGATTCAATTGACGAAGAAATCACTCATGATAATGATGAAGAAGATGAAAGACCGCGCCGCAGAAAACGACGTCGCAAAGAGTTGGATGACGAGTACGAAAAAGAACTCGGTGAAGAAGATCTGGACGACGAAGATGAGGACGAGGACGAAGAGGAAGACGACGAAATCGTATACGGTCAGCGCGTGGATGTCGATGAACACGGCGTTATGGTGGATGATGACGACGCTAAAGATATCGACGAATACAAAGAAGATCTGGAAGAACTCGGTGACGACGAAGAAGACGAGGATCTGGAAGGTCTGACTATCGTGGATGACGAAGAAGTCCTGATAGACGAAGAGGAAGAAGAATAGACTTCACTTAACTCAATCAAATAAATAAGAGACCTTTTCTGGAGATAACTTCTAGAGGAGGTCTCTTTGCTATTTAGCTGAGACTCTCTCTCAATCAGCTCACTGAAATAATATGATTGAGTTAATTGAGCTAAGCCTATCTCACTCAACTCATGAGGTAAAGTCAACCGAGTTAATGGAGCTAAGCCTATCTCACTCAACTCATGAGATAAAGTCAGCCGAGTTAATGGAGCTAAGCCTATCTCACTTAACTCATGAGATAAAAACAATCGAGTTAATTGAGATGGATAATAAGTGTCGTGATTAATTCTAATTTGTGCATATTACTAATCCATTCAAGCCACAACATAATTAAAGTTAAAAAGGAGACCTTATACCGATTTTGGCTTAAGAGTAGGTATTCTTCCAAACATGAAGAGTGTTTAAAAAGTATTGCTTTCAAACTGTATTAAAGAATATAATGTAAACGATATCAATAGAGCGTTTTTAAAATCCATTATATTAATTAAAGGAGCAAAAAAATGGAAAAAAAGATACATACGTATTTGCTTTTAATCAATGCACTCATTCTCCTGGCTGTTTTGTTTGTGTTAGTCAACAAAGAACCTGTATATGTTGAGTCACAGTCGACTGAGTACAATCCTGGAACCACTTTTGAACCAGTTCAGATAGGGGAAGGAATCATAGCCGTCATAGATACTGAGATATCCTCCAGCAGTTACGGAGAATTATTCGTATTGGAATACGATGCTGAAACGCAATCTTTTAATCGGATTAATCAGTATGATATCTTTGCAGATGAATAATGACATTTTTCAATAAACAGAGTATTACAAAACAAGTCTACTGAATAAATACTGTATTCAGTAGACTTGTTTATAGTATATCGATAGTAAGAAATAACTGTCGGTTTACACTACCATTTTAGCACATTAAGGATAGCTGTGTGATAATGGAGATGAAGGAACCTATATACTAATAGAGGGTAACCACCATGGTTTTTTTAATTTATTTTATCTCCATTAAATGGAGTGTTTTTAAAGGAGTTGTTGGATCTGTAGAGTAGTCGTAGCAATCTAAAGGAGGAGATAAATCTAATACTGTTAAAGAAAATGCATTGATATTCAACAAACTAAAACGGTTAATGAGCTTAGACATAACTTTTTTGAAGAGTAACAACTGAAGAGGTAATGGAACCGTAATTTATAATACGAGGAGGAATTCAAATAAAGAGAAGAAAATTTTTTAATGTAGTAGGAATAATTACTGCGATAATTATTATTTATTTTGGATACCGTCAACGTCAAATAGGCATTAGTGAGTTTAATATTACTACAGGGGGAAGAGGATTTTTTATACTAGGTTCTGTATCTTTGATTATTCATGCTTATTTCTTGATAAAGGAAGAATGAACTTGATTGTACTATCATAGTAGGATATTAAAAATATAAAAAGTATTCAAAATTTAAAGATTGAATTTTCATGATAGAGCTGTATATGTTCTTCAGCGATTAATAATGGTTTCTTACAGGTTGATACTTTTGACAACTGAGATACATCACAAAAAAGCGAATAACGTCTCTAATGGGATTGGGTTTACGCGAACATACTCTGCTTTAGCTAGTACAGTCTTTTTAGTTCATGAATCAACTTCAACAGACGATTGGGTAGGCTTTTGGAGAGGCAATTTGAATGGAGGCGACCTATATCTTCACTTACGAAATATGAATAATTTTAACTTTACAACAGCAGAAAAAACTAAAGTTGCCTTGCATGAGGTTGGACACGGTCTTGGACTGAAGCACCAAACCCTTGTAGCAATTAGTGTCATGCCACAAGGAGAAGAGCAATGAATGACTATAGTGATTTAGATAAAAGAAATTTAAGATTTTACTATGGTAATTAGGAGGATGCGGACAGTGAAAACCTTATTATTGGTGTTTGGAGTACTGCTCTTAGTCGCCTGCGATGATAATCTTGAAAATGATAGTGATACACCAGTAGAAAATGAGATAAATAGCTCAGAAGAAGTAGACTTATCGGATGGATTACCAAAACATATGAAAATTTCTCAAGAATTTGACATGCATGCTGATTTCAATCTACCTGAGGATTTGCGCGAACTTGAAGAAAATGCAGAAGAGATCGTTAAAGTTTCCCCAATTGAAATTATAGAATTAGGTAAATATATAAATTCAAAAGAATTTTATGACAGCACGCTAACAGAAGTTGAGATACTAGAAACCTATTCTGGAGGACTTAAAGAGGGGCAAACCGTTACTGTTTCTGAGCCCTATTATTTATATAATAATGAGGTGGAAACTATTGAGAATTACGTGCCAATGGATATGAAAAGTGACTATATTTTATTTTTATATAAAAATAATTCAGGAACCTATACTATTTCTTCGTTAGGATATGGTAAATACAATTTAAACATATCATCTATAAGTGAAAAACCAATACAAACATTTAACACGGTCAATGAAATTATGGAATTCGGATTTATAGCTGAAAATGATGAAGAGGCTATACATTATAATGAACTTCGCAACGAGGTAATAAGTGAATATGCGAATTAACGTTTTTAGAAAGATTAAAAGAATGATGAATCTTCTAGCCTGTTTATTGAATCTACAGTCTAAAAGATTCATCAATTATTGTTCTAAAAATCCATATAATTACCTTTTAACTTTTTTGAGGTAATATGCTTTACTTCTTTTTCTAATTCTTTTCTTAAGTTCTCATTTTGAGTTGCTTCGAGCAAGTTATATCCTTCATCATACCATTTAGAATAATCAGTTTTATCCAACAGCTCATGCAGCAACCCTTTACGAACATAACAGACAGCAAGATACATAAGATAATTTTTCTCTAAACAGGTGTAGATTAGTTCATCAATTGTATCAAGAGCAGCCTTATAATAATATTCATTAATCAAATGAAGACTTAAGTTTAATTTTATATTAATGGATAAATTCGCAACACCCCTAAACCAGAATATTTGTCTAATTTACTTAATGCCAACTCAGATATGGAAAGGGCAGTAGCTGGAGGGAATATAAATAAGATATTATTAATGAGCTGGATATCATATAAATACCAATTATCATATTTCTCCAAGCGCTTCCAAATCGGCGCAACTTTTTCTTTCGCTTTCTCGTAATCACTGTCTTCCGCAATGAAAAGCAATGCTTCAAATACAGATAGGAGCTCTTTTTCCTTCGTAGTAGGTTTTTGTATACTATTTAATTCAGCTATGTATTTTGAAAGCAGCTGTTTGTCGTTATATTTTAGCTTATTTAAATAGTTTCGTTTCTTTACAGGTTTATTGGAGTACTGATTATTAATATAAACAAACTCTTCTAAGGACATATCTAAACGATCGAGAATTTCAAGCATTTTTGTAAATGAAATTTCAATCGTGCCATTTTCTACTTTGGAATAATTCGACTGTGACATAATACCATCTGCCATTTGCTTCTGGGATAAAGCAAGCGCTTTACGGATATCACGCAATGAATTTCCGATATTTTGCATGAAGATAGCTTCCTTTTATTCATATATAACTATTATAAATCATTTTAGCATTCACATGCTATATTATAAGTGAAGAAAAAAATTGTCTTAGCTATTCTCACTGTCCTATCTGTAAACCCAAAAGAGGTATCTGGCGCCAGAAGGGAAGCTGATGCTTTCAGACACTTGTTAGTTTATCCAAATAGTTCTTTTTGGTATGACAATACAGTAGTGGGAACTCACAGCAGTGCGTTTACTCATGCAATAAGTCGTTCTAATAATATAAATGGTCTAACTATACATCGAACAACGAATCGGTCGTCAGCAACAATTATTGCTAATACGTCCTATATCAATTACGATTGGTTTGGTTACTGGGAAAGACAATCAGATGCTCACTATGTCTATATTTCTGAGCCTCAGACGAGAGGTTTTAGTACTAATCAATATCGTTGGGTTGCACTTCATGAAATAGGACATGCGCTTGGACTTGTTCATCAAAAAAATAATGTAGATAGTGTGATGAAGGAATCGGATGGGCCCTATTCTTATAGTAATTTTCCACAACTTGATCGTGACAATTTAAATTGGGCTTATTAGAGAGGAGAATATACTTATGCGTATAATAAAATTATTGCTAATACTAGTCACAGGAATGATATTCACTGCCTGTTCCACTGAATCGGGTGATGAATTATTGCATGAAGATACACCGCTATCCGAAAACACCTTCAGTGCAGCCTATCCTGTACCGGAAACTCTTACTGAAATAGAAAATCAATCAGAACAAGTTTTAAGGGTTAAAATGTTAAATGTAGAAGAATATGGAGAGCTTAGCGAAGACGGTACATTAACAGCTACTATAACTGAGTTGGGAGTACAAGATGTTCTTTCAGGGACATTGTCTAAAGGCAATAAAATTAAGGTCAGTGAACCTTATCATTTCAATTTAGGCTCTTTAACAATAATAGGGAATTATTTACCAATGGAACGAGAAGAAGAGTACATAGTCTTTCTGTCTAACTTTGATGGAGAAACATGGATGATTGACTTTATGGGATTCGGAAAGTACTCATTAGATAAGAGTGTGAGTTCTGATCCACTAGAATCGTTTGATACGTATGCTGAGATACAGGAATTTGGTTTTGTATCAGGTGAAGATGAAATAGGGACACGCTATACAACAATTAGAAATGAAGTTTTAGATAAGTACCTACAGTAAAATAAATGAGGGTTTTAAATGTACACAATTGAAGATTTACTTGAGAAGTATAAGGATAGAATTATAGTGAAGTATAAGGAAAAGGCATTATCGGAAGTACTTAAAGACCTTGTAGATGTTGAAGAAGTAGATTATGAATGTTTACTAGCAAAACACCGTAATGTAATAGAAAATAGTATGGGACTCTCGAAAGGTGAAGGAGATACTGATAAGAATTTACATTTTTATAAAATCATTAGAAATAAAAAGAGTGAAATGTATTATGAGGAGGCTGAAAAAAATAATGATAAGCTATACAAACTGTATTTTGATGAATTAACAGTCGTGGTTATTTTTGATGATAAAAAAGGAATACAACAAACAAACAGCAATTTATTACACAGAGACTGTATTATACACAAGGGAGTAACAAAAGAAGACATTCAATATAAAAGTGACTATTTGTTTCACTATTTATCTCATCTTACTGCATGGGATTTATAATGTTTTGGGTTAAAAGATAGATATTACTTTGTATTATATTAAATAATAGGCTATATTCCTCACACGGAAGTATTGTTAATTGTTTGGAGAGGAGATAAAAAGAGATTGAATCATAATAAAGTCGAAATAGATGTGGTATATAAAGATAACTATATCGAAGTTTTCACAGTTGACTATAAGGATATGCACGATCTCTTAATGGCCTTAATAGACGACCAACAAAAAAACTTTATTATTGGGAATAAAACTTTATTTAAAAAAGACTTAAATGGAGTAGGTATAGCTAATCATGGTCTTGGGTTTAATTTTTTTTGATATAGATTTTGAATAAGTGGGAAAGGGAACTTATTATGAACACAACCATGATAATGATAAGGAAGAACACGAAAGATTTAAAAAAGAAGTCTTTGAAAGATATGCAGAGATGCTTGAAGATTATTAGCCCAATAATTAAATGAACCTTCATGGATAGCCGCAACTTATCCGTGAAGGTTCTATTCATATCTTTAGAACAGTAATGAAATCTCCAGGCTGTTTATTCAGTTTTCAGACTAGAGTTTTTGTATCTGTCTATTAGGAAGGAGGAAGAATAGAGTAGGGACACTGCCTGTTCCATTGAATCGGCATGTTTCAATAAAAAGTAAAGGTCCGGCTACACTTATAATAAACCTATCTCTCGCCAAACCGGTAGGCCCATAAACTTAAGAAGAGGATGAGGAAGATAAAGGTCAATGTAATAATTCGTCCATATAAAAGATAAATAAACATCTGGATAAGGACACCTAAAATATATGAAACTAAATTCTTCGTCAGATAAATCGCTTGTTTTTTACTAGATGATTTTTTTCTGAATAGCCAGTAACTCAGTTCGTTTGCTAAGCTAGTCATCAAACCTGTCATCATAGTGATGGTTCCAATATATCCATGATTATCTAGAGTCATGGAACAAATAATCCCCATTGCAAAAGACAAGATAGGCACGATTGCCGATTCCAGTACAGCTGGGATCCATAGCAAAGCAATTAAACCGGCAACAGCCAGATAACCCTGCCAATATTTATAAGACATTTTTTCAGTCAGTTTTCCATAATAAGCCCCCTGTCACTAAACAGCCTAGAAAATAACTAATAATAGCCACAGCGGGTAAAAGGATTAAGCTCCATTCCTGATTGGCTGCGTGCATACTGGCGCGTGTTAAGTTTCCCGTATGCAAAGTGAGCATCGATCCGACTGAGACGAGCATACCTGCATTCAAAAAACCGCTGAGGAACCTAGCCATGTATATCCACCAATTCCATTTGTTGTTCGTCATGATATGTCTCCTTCTGCGCTAAGAAATGATTAAAATTAATTAGGTCTTATTTATTCTTCATTTCTTTTCCTTTTAATTGAACCATAGTCTATAAATCATTGCCACAATATCAGTTTACCGACTTAAAATTAATCAAAAGTAAAAGAACAATATTCAGAGAGAAACGAAAAAGAACCGAGAGCCTCGACATGATTACATTAAAATGAATAGAACTTTAGGAAAGAATGATTCATAGAGTGAGAAAAAAATGATAAACATCTAAATTAATCCTTATTTAAAGCGTTTTCATTGGAAACTATAGCTGTAGTGAGGTTTTTTCACTAGTTTTATTGTGAAGTTTTGTATATAATAAAGACGATGCCGGAAAGGTGACTTTCTGGTTAAAAGTGCGTTATAAATATGAGGAGGCAATACAAATGAGTCGTTTAGTAAGTATGACAGATATGTTGAACAAAGCGTTAGAAGAAAAATACGCTGTAGGTCAGTTCAATATCAATAACTTAGAATGGACACAAGCTATTCTACAAGCAGCACAGGAAGAAAAATCTCCAGTTATTTTAGGTGTTTCTGAAGGTGCAGCTAAGTACATGGGCGGATTTAAAGTCGTTTCTGCTATGGTTAATGCATTACTTGAAACAATGGACATCACTGTTCCTGTAGCCTTACACTTAGATCACGGTTCTTCTTTAGAAACAACAACAGCTGCAATCAATGCGGGATTCTCATCCGTTATGATTGACAACTCTAAATTCCCAATTGAAGAGAATATTGCGGCAACACGTCAAGTTGTTGAGTATGCTCATTCAAAAGGTGCTTCAGTAGAAGCGGAAGTAGGAAGTGTTGGAGGAGAAGAAGACGGCGTAACAGGTGGCGTTATCTATGCGGACGCTCAAGAATGTTTACGTATGGTACAAGAAGCTAAAATCGATGCTCTAGCAGCCGCTTTAGGTTCTGTACACGGTGATTACGATGGAGAACCAAAATTAGGCTTCGACGAAATGAAAGAAATCTCTGAATTGACAGGTGCACCATTAGTTTTACATGGTGGTTCTGGTATTCCTACTCACCAAATTAAAAAAGCCATTGAATATGGTCATACAAAAATCAACGTGAACACTGAGTTACAGCAAGTTTGGACTAGACGTACACGTGAAGTGATTGCCAACGACGAAAAAGTTTACGATCCACGTAAAATTATCGGTCCTGGTAAAGAAAACATTACTGAAACAACAAAAGCCAAAATGAGAGAATTCGGTTCTTCAAACAAAGCTTAATTAAAAAATATAAAGGCACAGTTAAACAGCCTTGAGACATAAAGAGCACTTCCTTAACATGACAGGTTATGTCATCAGGAAGTGCTCTTTTTTTGGAAAAATGGTCTATCTTGTCGTACGGGTGTCTCTATCATTTGACGTAAAGAAACTGAAGAACCGCAGACACCATAATGCGCTGAGTCCGACTAAAACATAGACTATTCTAGATAATAGTGTCATGTCTCCAAATAAGGTAGCAACCAAATCAAATCAAAAAGTCCGACAAGTAACCAATTTAAACCACCAACGATTAAGAGAACAAGTGCGACTATATCAACTGTTTTCATCTTGTCACCTCCTTTTTGTTTGTTTTCTTAAAACAGGTGTGACATATTTATTGTGATAGGAATTCATTAAGCGAAAGGAAGAGACAAATGGCAGATGCACGTGGTAAAGCGTTAAAAATAATCGAAAAAGATAACATTGGTGTCATGGCAACGGTGTCGGCTACCAAGCCGGTAGCGCGATATATGACGTTTTATAATGAAGGTTTCATTCTCTATACGATAACCGACAAGCGCACATCAAAAGTGGAAGATATCGAAGCGAATCCGAATGCTTTTGTATTGCTGGGGTATGAAGAAGGGCTGCTGAATAAGAATTTCGTTGAAATCGAAGCAAAAGTGTCCATGACGGATGACCAGTCCCTGATTGATCATTTATGGAGCTCCTATATGAATGCCATATTTGATGGCAAAGACGACCCGAATATTTTAATTTTGAAATTAACTCCAGAAAAAGTGAGCTTAAGAGGCACCAAAAATACCGAAGTAGAATCCATCGATTTAACTTAATCAGTCTGACGAGCACTTCCTTATCACAAGGAAGTGTTTTTTGTTTTCTGAAAAAATGATTTTCAGATTATTTGGGTAATATATATAGTAAGGAGTGATGAAATGGAAACCGTGCGACCACTTGAAAAAACAAACCTTCATAAAAGTTTAGATGTACTGGAAGCAAGAATGTCTTTGGAGAACACAATCAAGCAAGATCGGTCAAACCTCCAAAAAGGATACGAAGGCGAACAAACCTTTCAAACTTTTTTAGAAAAAAGACACTCTACTGACGGATTGGTTTTAAATAATGTAATGCTGGAAGTGAGAGGGAGCCCCATACAAATAGACTCTTTAGTCATTGCGCCCGACACCGTCTATTTATATGAAATCAAAAACTACAGTGGAGAATATAAAATGGAAGACGGAATATTGTATACACTGTCTGGCTTCGAAGTTGACAATCCAATAAACCAGTTGGAACGCACCCAGTCCCGCCTACGCCAATTGTTTCAACAGTGGCGTGTGAACATAAAAATAGAAGCGAGTATTATTTTTGTGCATCCGCAGTTTGTTCTTTATAACGCAAACCCTAAACATCCGATTGTGCTGCACGCACAAATAAATAAGCATTTAGATAAAATAAATTCAAATGGTTTGCCATTATTAAAGTGGCACCGACAACTAGCTAACAAACTCATTGCGTCCATAATAGAAGAAGGGTCTTATCAAAAAAAGACACCCTCCTATACATATGAAGAATTAGATAAGAAAGTAGGATGCGTCAAGTGTCTTTCGTGGGATGTTCGCTTAACTCAGAGGTCCTTTACATGTTCAGCCTGTCATTACAAAGGAACGATAGAAGAGCTCGTGCTTCAGCAAGTGGAAGATTTCAGGTTACTCTTTCCAGATAAACGAGTTACCCGAAACAGTATTCACAATTGGTGCGGCGGAGTGATGCCTCCCAAGAAAATTCAACAAATCTTGAGCCGAAATTACACAAAAAGGGGAAATACGCTTGGAACATATTATGAATAAGGTCCACTCGCTGAAAATAATCCATTGACTAGTCACTATTTAGCTATATAAGGCACACTCACTCAATGCTCTCATAGCGAGTGGTCGTTATAAGTGAATATAAGGCCTACTCAGTATAGAAATAATATTGAGTGGTCCCTATAGCTGAAATGGCTCACTATAAAAAAGCATTTAAAGTTAAAAACCCACTATAATCCAGCACAACACTTACTTTTAGTTAGCTGATTATGTATACTGTATAGATAGACTACTGAATATGATGAGAGAAGGATGCTTATATGGGAATGGAAGAGTACCGCATAAATGAAAAGAATGGATTAGAGTTTGGGTTATATACTTTAGGGGACCATTTAACGAACCCGCACACAAATAAACGTATTTCAGCTCAACAACGTCTTCAAGAAATTATCGAGATGGCTAAATTAGCTGAAGAAGCAGGAATTGACTTGATAAGTGTAGGGGAAAGCCATCAGGAGTACTTCACTACACAAGCGCACAGTGTGGTGTTATCTGCGATTGCTCAAGCGACTGAGAAAATAAAGGTGAGCAGCTCATCTACGATTATTAGTACCTCCGATCCGGTAAGAGTTTTCGAAGACTTTGCGACCATTGATCTGCTGTCCAACGGCCGTGCAGAAATTGTGGCTGGTCGTGCCTCACGAGTCGGTTTGTTTGAACTGCTCGGTTATGACCTTAGAGATTATGAAGAATTATTTGAGGAAAAATTTGAGTTATTACTGAAAATAAACAAAGAGGAAGTCGTTAATTGGGAAGGAGAATTCCGAGCCCCACTTAGAGAGGCTAAAGTATTGCCTCGCCCGTTAAATGGAACCTTGCCGATTTGGCGAGCTGTTGGAGGAACCGTAGCCAGTGCGATGAAAGCCGGATACCAAGGGGTTCCAATGTATCAAGCTATGCTTGGTGGGCCCGTGACTTTATTTAAACGATCCATTGATGCGTATCGGGAAACGTTGAAGGACTCAGGTTTCAACCCAGCAGACTACCCTGTTGCCACAGCTGGATTTTTCTATGCTGCTGAAACGACTCAGCAAGCTCAAAGAGAATTCTATCCTCACATTAATGAGGGGATGAAGCGTACCAATGGCAGAGGCTTTCCAAAACAAGCCTTCGCTCAAGGCGCTCACCCTCACAACGTTATGAATGTAGGAAGTCCGCAGGAAATCATTGAAAAAATACTTTACCAGCATGAAGAATTTAACCACCAGCGTTATATTGCTCAAATGGAATTCGGTGGAGTCCCTTTCGATAAGATAATGAAAAATATCGAAATCATCGGAAATGATATTTTACCTGCCATTAGAAAACACACCAGAAAAGATGAAGGAGAGTCTGTATGAAAATCGTTGTCCTATCCGGATCGACTATTGGAAGTAAAACTAGAACGGCTATGAATCAAGTCATGAAAACTATTGAAGAAGAAAACCCAGAAGCAGAAGCGACCCTCATAGATTTAGCCGACTATGACCTGGTTTTCAGTGACGGAAGAGATTATAGAGAATACAAAGGAGACACACAATACGTAGCTGAAACTATTATGGATGCCGATGCGCTTATCGTGGGGACTCCTATATTTCAGGCTTCTATACCAGGGGCGTTGAAAAATGTGTTTGACCTCTTACCCCAAGATGGATTGAGAGATAAAGTAGCTTCCATACTGGTAACGGCAGGATCTACGCGTCACTATTTGATAGCCGAAACTCAACTAAAACCTATTTTAGCTTATATGAAAGCACAAATAGTCCAAAGCTATACCTTTTTAGATGAAAGGGACTTTTTCCGAAAAGAAATAGTCAATGATGATGCCTTCTTTAGAATTGAAAGGCTGGTTGAAGATACTATCGTCCTTACTCAGACGTATAAAGAAATAAGGGAAGCCAAAGAAGCAGAGTATGACTTTTAAATAAAGCTAAAGCAGGTTATTCAACAAAAGGATAACCTGCTTTACTATCGTCTGTTAAAAATTAATGAATAGAAAGTGACAATCCCTTATCATTCACTATTTATTCATTGTATTTATACTGGCTATTGTTTATACTATTGGTAGTATTATTGAACTAACTGTATAAACGCTTAATTTTTATAAAAAAGTGTTCATACTCATCTATAACTATTCATCTACATCTGTATTCTTCAGCTAAGGGCAAGTAAGCCCCCATTCGCCTTGACAAAAAACCCTGAATCTTATGTTTAAAAGCTCCTATATGAAAAAACGTGACCCAAAAAGGCGGACAATTAAATAACAGATGTATTATGTTTGGATAAGCAGAAAATTAGCCGACTGATGACACTTACAAGTTGACAAGGAACGTATAAAAAGTGAGGACTATATAAATGACTAAAAAATTAATTGTAAATGGCGGGCGTGAGTTATCTGGAGAAGTGACTATTTCAGGTGCAAAAAACAGTACCGTCGCTTTGATACCCGCTTCTATTATCGCTGACTCCCCAGTTACTTTAGAAGGTGTACCAGATATCTCTGACGTACACTCGTTGATTGAAATACTAAATACGATGAATGTAAAAACAACTTTCGAAGGAACCACGTTAACGATTGATCCAACTGAAATGGTTTCCGTACCGATGCCAAGTGGAAAAATTAAAAGCCTGCGTGCGTCTTATTATTTCATGGGTGCTTTATTGACGAAATTTGGACAAGGCGTTGTTGGTTTACCTGGTGGATGTTTCCTAGGGCCGCGCCCGATTGACCAGCATCTAAAAGGCTTTAGAGCACTTGGAGCAACAGTTGAAAACGAAATGGGAGCGATGTATTTAAAAACTGATGAAGACGGCTTACAGGCCGCTCGCATCTACTTTGACGTCGTCTCTGTCGGAGCCACGATTAATGTTATGCTCGCAGCTGTTAAAGCTAAAGGCCGAACAATTATTGAAAATGCTGCCCGTGAACCTGAAATTATTGATGTGGCTACACTCCTCAATAATATGGGAGCGAAAGTCCGGGGAGCCGGTACAGATGTGATTCGTATCGATGGAGTGGATGAAATGCACGGCTGCCGTCATACAGTGATTCCGGACCGTATTGAAGCTGGGACTTATCTAATTATAGCTGCGGCAAAAGGGAAAGATGTCGTCGTGAACAACGTCATTGTTGAACACCTGGAAGGATTAGTAGCGAAGATGGAAGAAATGGGTGTGCCAATGGAAATTGGTGAAGATTACGTTCGTGTGACTAAGCCAAGCCGTCCATTAAAAGGCGTTTCTATTAAAACCCTGCCATATCCTGGATTTGCAACTGATTTGCAGCAGCCCTTTACGCCTTTACTCATAAGTGCACAGGGAGAATCGATGATAGTGGATACGATTTATCCTAAGCGCGTGAAACACATTCCAGAGCTTATACGTATGGGCGCAAAAGCCCAGGTGGAAAGCGATGTTATTTTGATTGAAGGCCGTCATAAACTAGAAGGGGCAGAAGTAGAAGCCAGTGATTTACGAGCCGGTGCCTGCCTTGTCATAGCTGGATTAATCGCTGAAGGCGAAACAGTGATTGGTGGGGTAGATAACATATTAAGAGGCTACGATAACATTATCGACAAATTAACAGATCTGGGTGCCGATATTTATATGGAGGACAGATAAGGATAGGGGATTAGATTGCAGTGGCTAACATATTAACCTATGAAGAGTTACAAGAAAAAACGTTAAAAGAAATTTATGAACACGCTAAACGATTGAGCATACCTTATTACAGCCAAATGAACAAAAAAGAGTTGTCATTGGCTGTTATTCGTGCGCAAGAAGAAAAGCAAGGATATTTTCAAGTGAGTGGTGTGCTGGATAAGCTGGGTACCCAAGACTTTGGATTCTTGCGCCCAATTAACTATTCTCACAGTAATGAAGATATATATATATCTGCTTCGCAAATGACCCGATTTGGTTTGAGAAACGGAGATAAAATTACCGGAACGGCCAGACCACCTAAGTCAGGTGAAAGATATTACGGACTCATGAGTGTAAGGTTAGTTAATGGAAAAGACCCGGAAGAAGCGAGAGAGCGCCCTCACTTCCCAGCTTTAACCCCTCTTTATCCGGACAAACGGATTAATTTGGAGTCATCTAAGGAAGAGCTATCCGCGCGCATTCTTGACTTGATCTCTCCGATTGGTTTTGGCCAGCGTGGACTGATTGTGTCTCCTCCTAAAGTAGGAAAGACGACTTTGCTTAAAGAAATTGCAAATGGAATTAAAACAAATCATCCAGATGTCGAATTGATTGTACTATTAATAGACGAACGTCCAGAAGAAGTAACGGATTTGGAAAGAAGCATTGATGGAGAAGTGGTTCATTCAACATTTGACCAACAACCTCAAAATCATGTGAAAATCAGTGAACTGGTTCTTGAAAGAGCGCGTCGATTAGTCGAAGACAAACGAGATGTCGTTATTTTAATGGACAGTATCACACGATTAGCTCGGGCTTATAACTTAGTAGAGCAACCAAGTGGCCGTACATTAAGTGGAGGAATTGATCCGGCTGCGTTATATAGACCGAAACGATTTTTCGGTTCAGCGCGTAACGTTGAAGAAGGCGGAAGCTTAACGATTGTTGCGACAGCATTAGTGGATACAGGAAGTCGAATGGACGATGTCATTTACGAGGAGTTCAAAGGAACAGGAAACATGGAAGTGCACTTGTCCCGTGAATTAGCTGAACGTCGTATCTTCCCTGCTATTGATATTAAACGCTCAAGTACTCGTAAAGAAGAAATGTTACTCACGAAAGAAGAGTACGAAGCCGTCTTTAAACTGCGAAGAGGCATGCGAAACGATTCATTAGAGTATACCGATCAGTTTATCAAAACACTGAAACGCTATGGTAAAAACGAAGCTTTTGTAAAAAAAGTTTTAAAACAATAAAAAATATCGGATAAATGATTGCATAGATAAAAAAATCATGCTAATATATAGAATGTTGCACATATAAGAAACAAGATAGAAAAGACGACTCGGATAGTAGTATTCCACTCGTTCATTCTATCTTTAAAGAAGCGTAAAGATAACTATGGAATCGCAGAGATTTCATGGCAATTAAGGAGTGAAAAGAGAATGAAACAAGGAATTCATCCAGAATATCGTCAAGTTGTATTTATGGATACAACGACAGGATATAAATTTATTTCAGGTTCAACTAAAACATCAAGCGAAACAGTAGAATGGGAAGACGGAAACGAGTACCCATTAATTCGTGTTGAGATTTCATCAGATTCTCACCCGTTTTACACTGGACGTCAAAAGTTTGCTCAAGCAGACGGACGTATCGACCGTTTCAACAAAAAATACGGTTTGGCAGACGAAGAATAAGACGATTAAAAACTCTGGATTTATTCCAGAGTTTTTTTATTTGCCTATAATTAAAATGGTTTTAGTTGTGAGATGTAGAAAGTATGCTAAAATAAGAGTATCTTTTTATCATTTTGCATTTAAACTATAGAACCGTAGGAGGCAGACATGAACTTATACTTAATATACGGAGGGAAAAGTGCTGAGCACGACGTTTCTCTCAAATCAGCCTATTCTATTTTACAAATTATTTATTATGATTATTACAGTGTCATCCCCGTTTACATAACCAGAGACGGGCAGTGGCTAAAAGGAAAAACGATTGAAACAAAAGAGCAAGTTCCAACAAAAGAAGAGTTACATCAAATAGATCAAAAAGAAACCTTTATTTTCAATGAAATGATGGAAGAAGAAAGTGTGGCATTCCCAGTCTTACACGGACCAAATGGTGAAGACGGGACGGTTCAAGGCTTATTTGAAGTGTTGGACATTTCTTATGTAGGCGCAGAATTGCTAACAAGCGCTGTGGGGATGGATAAAATAATGAGCAAACGAATCTTTAAAGATGCCGGTTTACCTGTGTTACCGTTTGAAGAAGTCAGACTAAAAGAATGGACACTCGATCCTCAAGAAGTTATGACTCGAGTGGAGGCAGACATGAACTACCCACTCTATGTGAAACCCGTTAATATGGGTTCAAGTGTAGGAGTAACTAAAGCTGACAACAGAGAAGAACTCGAATTGGCTATTACTCTGGCATTTGAGTATGATTCTCGAATCATGATAGAAAAAGGAGAAGAAGTGAGAGAGATTGAAGTGGCACTCTTAGGTAACGAAGACATTCATACATCTGTTCCTGGAGAATTAGTGAAACACAAATCCTTTTATGATTACGAAGATAAATACCTGAACGATAAAGTCATTCGTCAAGTGCCAGCTGATATATCTGACGAATTAACCAAGGAGCTCAGACAGCTAGCCGTCAAAGCCTTTCATGCAATCAATGGAAGTGGCGTCTCCCGCGTCGACTTTTTCTTAACCGAAGATAACCGTGTCTATATTAATGAAATCAATACTTTCCCCGGCTTTACTCAAAACAGTATGTACCCAAGAGTATGGGCTAAAACGGGCCTGCCTTATGCTGACTTGATTGAAGAAGTGATACAATTAGGGATTAGACGCTACAAAGATAAAAAACAAATGACGACACAAAGAAAAGATATAGACGATATTGATTTAGAAGAAGAAAAGGAGCAATAAAATGCCGAAGTGGACAGTAGAAGAAATAGCTAAAGCGACATCAGGAACAGTACACCATGCTAAAGGACAAGAAACGGTCGGCGGAGTCTCTTTTGACACAAGAAAAATTAAAGGGGGGAATCTATTTGTCCCCCTTATAGCCGAAAGAAATGGCCATGAATTTATACAATCGGCCATTGAAAAAGGAGCCGTTGCAGCCTTCTGGAGCGAACCGTTAGAAGAGGCGCCTAAAAATATAGCAATTATACAAGTAAAAGACACCCTCATTGCCTTTCAAGCCTTTGCAAACTATTATTTGAATAAAATAAACCCGAAAGTCATTGGAGTAACGGGCAGTAACGGAAAAACGACAACCAAAGATATGGTCGCAGCGATCGTTTCCGCCAAATATAAGACACATAAAACAGTCGGTAACTTTAACAACGAAATCGGCTTGCCGCTCACCATTTTAGAAATGGATGAAGCAACTGAAGCCATCGTCCTTGAAATGGGAATGAGTGGAAAAGGAGAAATCCAAGAGTTGTCTCACATCGCCCAACCGGATATAGCCGTTATTACTATGATTGGCGAATCGCACATAGAATTCCTAGGGTCACGAGAAGCCATTGCAGAAGCTAAACTCGAAATCATTGAAGGCATGCAGGAAGGGACTTTAGTCTATTCCGGCGAAGAGCCTCTACTAAAAGAAAGAGTTGAAAAGCCGGAAACAAACCGCTTTCTGTCAAAAAAACGAACCTTTGGAAGAAGTGCCGAATCAGAACTTTACCCGATTAAAGTAGAAGCGAAACTAAAAGAAACCCATTTTACAACCAATCGCACACCAGAACTCACTTGTATATTGCCGATTCCCGGCATTTACAATGTTCAAAATGCATTAGCTGCCTTATTAGTAGGTGAAGAACTAGGCATTGAAGTGCCAGAAGCTTATGAGCAACTCTCTCATTTTGAACTGACTAAAAATAGATTGGAATGGAAACCGGGTTGGAATGGTTCGACTCTATTAAACGATGCGTATAACGCCAGCCCCTCGTCGATGAAAGCTGTTTTGCGTTATTTCCAAGACATTACTGTCCCTAAACGTAAAGTAGTTGTATTGGGAGATGTTTTAGAACTGGGAGACCAATCTAAAGACATGCATCGAAGCATTCGGGAAGCCATCGATCCAGAAAAGCTAGATCAGCTGGTGTTATATGGAGAAGAAATGACTGTATTATATGATGAGTTAAAACCAGCTATGACTGAAAAAAGCTTACGTCATTTTAAGGGTGAGAAAGAGCCATTGATTGCTTTTCTTAAAGACTTCTTACAGCCAAAAGATACTGTTTTGCTTAAATCCAGCTTTAGTACAGGCTTATTAGAAGTTGTGTCGAAGTTAAGTCAGGGCGAAAAAGAATAAAACGTATTCATTTTTCGCTGTAATGAAAATAAGTTGAAAACGTGACACGCCCGTGTTATGCTATCACTTGGAATACGAAATATTCGTTTGTATATGATAAAACTTAAAATTAAATACTGAGTCAAGTTAACTGTCCCACCCTGGTGTACCGCATCGAAAGCTTCAGATACGTTGTACGCGAGGGTCTTTCTTTAAAGATAAGTTGGGCACTGTTCGTTAAGAAAAATGTTCTCTCTATTATTAGAGTGAAATCACCCTTGGCTCATAAACGAATATTAGCTAAGGAAAATAATAGGAGGAAACATTTTTTGAAATTTAATGAACTAGATTTAATACCAGAATTACTAACAGCAGTTAAGAACATGGGGTTTGAAGAAACAACGCCTATCCAGGCACAGACAATCCCGTTAGCTTTAGAAGGAAAAGACGTTATCGGACAAGCACAGACAGGTACAGGTAAAACAGCCGCATTCGGTTTACCTATGCTTCAAAAAATTGACTTGTCAAACCGTGTCGTGCAAGGGTTAGTTATTGCGCCTACACGTGAGTTAGCCATCCAAACACAAGAAGAGATATTCCGCTTAAGTAGAGAAAAAAGAGCGCGTGTCACCTGTGTATATGGTGGAGCTGATATTGGCAGACAAATTAAACAAATTAAAAATGGTGCTCAAATTGTTGTTGGAACACCAGGACGTATGCTTGATTTAATTAGACGTAAAGCATTGAAACTAAACCAAGTTGAAACACTTGTATTAGACGAAGCAGATGAAATGCTTAACATGGGATTCATTGAAGATATTGAATCGATTATCAGTGAAGTGCCAGAACAACGTCAAACATTACTATTCTCAGCAACCATGCCTGACCCAATCAAACGCATTGCTGAACGATTCATGAAACAACCAGAAACGGTTCGCATTAAAACTAAAACATTATCAGCTGCAACCATTGACCAGTACTTTACAAAAGCCAGAGATAATGAAAAATTCGATATCATGACGCGCTTAATTGATGTTCAAAATCCTACTTCAGCTATCATGTTTGCTCGTACGAAAAAACGTGTAGATGAACTGTCTAAAGGATTAGAGATGAGAGGATACGTTGCGGAAGGCATTCACGGCGATTTGACCCAAGGTAAGAGAATGAGTGTCTTACGTGACTTTAAAAAAGGTGCGATTGATATCCTAGTCGCAACAGACGTGGCAGCCAGAGGGTTAGACGTAAGTGGATTAACGCACGTGTATAACTATGACATTCCTCAAGATCCAGAAAGCTATGTTCACCGTATCGGAAGAACGGGCCGTGCTGGAGAAGAAGGAGTATCCGTGACCTTTGTAACACCAAGCGAAATGGGTTATTTGCGTACCATCGAGAACTTAACCAAGCAACCAATGACTCCTCTTCGTCCACCAACCAATGACGAAGCTCTAGAAAGTCAATTGCAAACAGCTATGACTGATATTGAAAAGTCCATTGAAGAAAATGGCCTGGCTAAATATCAAAACGCAGCAGAAAAATTGTTGAGCTCTTACTCAGCTGAAGATTTAGCCGCAGCCTTGGTTAAATCCATGGTAAAAGATCCGACAGAAGTACCTGTACAAATCTCACCGCAACGTCCACTTCCTAACAAAGATAGAGGACGCAAAGGCCGAGGTAAAGGAAAAGGGAACTACTCTAACAAGAGAAATTCAAATCGCGGTGGTAACAGAAACTACAGCGGAAAAAAACGTTCCGGTGATAAAGGCGGACGCCGCTCGAATCGACGTTCAAACAAAAGCTAACTCGTTTTAAATCAAAAATCGGTATTCATCTGTCTTATATGAGAATTTCATACAAGATGGTTGGATACCGTTTGTTTTTTTATATAGTAATTAAATGACATTATTTTTTGAATCTGTTAATATTAAACAAGTAGCTGATTATTGATCTGTACTTTCCGTGTTGAGAATTGAGGAATAACGATGATAGTAGGTATAGGGTTAGATGTTGTAGAAATAGGGAGAATAGAAAAAGCGTACATAAGACGGAATACGTTTGCTGAACGTGTTTTAACTGAAAATGAACTAGAGCTATTTACCAGCTTAACAGGGAAGAGACAAATAGAATTTCTGGCTGGACGTTTTTCGGTTAAAGAAGCTTTTTCTAAAGCGCTAGGAACGGGTATTGGGAAAGTGACCTTTTTGGATATCGAAGTATTGCCTGATAACTTGGGGAAACCCATTTGTACGAAGTCACCTTTTGAAGGAAACGTTTGGGTATCTATTTCTCACACCGATTCACTGGCGATTACGCAGGTTATTTTAGAAAGAAACTAGCGTAATAGAGAGCGGAAAGTTTGTTCAGTCAAAGATTTGTCACAAAGTCGAGTTTAAAACATATGCCTTTCATGATAAACTGACAGATAAGGACAGGTAGTACACCTTTTCTTATGGTGTAGTTTATTCATTAGCAACGCTTCTGAATTAATTGGTCAATAAAGCTATGATACCTGTAGCTTAAAAGAAGCAATATTTTTTGGAGGGCATAATCATGAAACAGCAGCACGGTAAGAAAATGATTATTGAATTAGATCAATCAGTTTACGAAGAATTTAAAGAGTACTGTACAGATGTAGATATTGAGCAGTCAGAATTTATGTCTGAGGTTGTTCAGTGCTTTATGAAAGATATGATGAATAAAATGGATGCCATGAGGAAAGGATATGAAGAAATGGGTCATATTAATTTGGAAATTTGTTCTGAATTTGATGGCTGCGAAAGTGAAGTACATTCTCATGTCTAAAAAGGTTTATTTGGTTTGAACGTGATAAGTCAAATCAAACTGAACTGATCCAAAAGGCGCCTTCGAGGAGGAAAGCCTATGGTTAAACGTGGAGATATATTTTACGCTGATTTATCACCGGTAGTAGGGTCAGAACAAGGCGGGATGCGCCCGGTCCTGATTATCCAGAATAATGTAGGAAATAAATACAGTCCGACCGTTATTGTGGCAGCTATTACGACTAAAATTGAAAAAGGTAAAATGCCTACGCATGTTGAGGTGGGTTCAGAAAAAGGATTAGAAAAGAATTCTGTCATTTTACTCGAACAAATACGCACTATTGATAAGCAGCGATTAAAAGATCAAGTCACACGTCTTGACAACGGGACAATGGAGTTAGTGGATGAAGCACTCGCCATTAGTGTGGGTCTGTCCAGTAAGTATAGACATATATAATTTTTTAAATAAACAGAGTAGCTTTGGCTTATGCCGAAGACTGCTCTTTTTTTGTGGTTTGAAGTTAAAGGATAAACATGATAAACTAGACAAGTTGTTGAAAATGACCGTGGTTCGAAAGCGCCAACCCACGATATAAAAACTAGGAGGAAAAAATGAAAACCAAACAATGGATACTTAATGCCATAATAGGAGCCCTTTATACAGGGATCACTCTACTTATTGCTCCAATGGGATTTGGAGCTGTACAATTTCGCTTATCAGAAGTTTTAAACCATCTGGCTGTTTTTAATAAAAAATATGCTATTGGTGTGAGCGTTGGAGTTGTATTGACTAATCTGATTTTGTCACCCTTTGGTATATATGACTGGGTACTAGGAGTAGGCCACACGTTGCTGTCTTTCCTTGTCTTTTTCATCTTAACTAAATACGTTAAGTCGCCAGTTAAGAAAATGATTATCAATACTATAGTCTTCTCTGTTCTGAGCTTCATGATAGCCATCATGTTAATACTCATCGGTGCGGAAGAAGTGTTCTGGATTACTTACCTGACCGTCTTTTTAGGTCAATTTATTACAATGGGGCTGGGAATACCCCTCATGCTTTATTTAGATAAAAAATTAAATTTCAACAAGCAAATGGAAAAATAATAAAACACGGCGCAAAAAAGCACTGCTCATTTTTACTGGAGCAGTGCTTTTCTTAGATTTTATCCGTTTTGTAAGTCTTCGACTTGGACAACTTTAAATCCTCTACGATCTAAGTATTTGGATATTTCATCTACAGTTTTGGCAGAAACACCAGGTTCTAAAGTCATGATTGTTCGTCGAACATTATTTTCACGTTGAATATCTAATGTAATACAACTCATTATAGAACAATAACGGTTGATTCCTCGAGAGATATTTGCTAAATCTCCTTTTTGTCCAGGCGATGCAATAGTCAACACGTAACTCCCTTGATCAATACTCCAAGATTGTTGCAATAGATCAATTAAAGAACTATGTGTTAAAATACCATAGAAATTATTGTTCTCATCAAGGACTGTAATGTAAGGTAAGTCTTTAATCATGAAAAAGATTTTAAAGAATGAAGAGGTAATGTGCACATACTTAGTGGCATTCTTTAATAGGTGAGTAACAGGAAGATCCATGTCACCACCACCGGCTTTATGGCGATAGATGTGCATTTTGTAAATGTTACCACGGAAAATTTTCCCGCTTTTGTCCAGAACTGGCACACAACGGTACCCTGTTTCTTCTAATAAAGTAATGGCTTCTTGTAAAGTAGCTACTTCTGAAATAGTTGTTACGGTGCTTTTAGGCAAAGATAGTTGTTTTATTAACATAATTGATACTCCTTCTCATCAAAATTTCATTATATCATAATTTATTATACCAGATTTACACTTGGTAAAGTAGAGTATTCCAAGTAAAATAAAGAAAAATTAACTAAGAAAGGATATAAAAATGAGGAAGTTAAACGAAATGATGGATAGACCCGTTATAAACTCAGATGTAAGAGATTATTTAAGAACAGAACAAAAACAACTAAGTGGACGCTTAGGTACCATTCAAAAAGAAGCAAATGAAAAGAGGGTCCCTGTTATCCCTCACGAAACCGTTGCGTTTTTTAATTGGCTACTGCCATTGCTTCAACCTAAAAACGTCGTTGAGGTAGGAACTGCTATTGGGTTTTCAGCAGCATTATTATCAGAAAAAATACATCCAGAGGGTCATGTATCTACTATAGAGAGAAATCCAGATATGATTGAGAAAGCTAAAAAGAACTTCAAAGACTTAGGATTAGAAGATAAAATCACTTTACTTGAAGGTCAAGCAGAGGATAAGTTAAAAACTTTTGATGATGAGTCCATTGATTTTATTTTTATGGATAGTGCTAAAGCGAAATATTATGACTTTTTTCCAGACTGCATTCGAATTTTGAAAAAGGGTGGTGTGTTAGCAGTTGATGATGTTTTACAGGGTGGCACAATTTTAGAGGATGACAAAGATATTCCAAGAAGACGCAGAAAAATACATCGCAAATTGAATGATTTTTTAGAAGTTGTATTAGATCATCCTGCTTTGGATTCTACAATATTACCTCTGGGAGATGGTCTGTTGATGATCACTAAAAAAGAAGAAGCGGACTTTGATTTTATGAGACCGGAAAAATCAGAATAAAAAGCGATGCAAAAACATTGATGTTATAGCTTTTGTAAAATTCTTTTTTAAAAATGTAAAATAACTGTTGACGAAAATAGAAAAGCTTGGTAAAGTAATACTCGTTGTTGATTAACAGCAACCAAAGCTTTTCTTTCGAGTCAAAAATGTTTTCAAAACTTTTTTTGAAAAAGTGTTGACACAGAATTGAAAACAATGTAATATATTATAAGTCAGCAACATTTCTTCTTCAAGAAGAGTTGAGTTGATTTAAGAGATAGATCTTTGAAAACTGAACAAAGTAAAACAACCAAATGTGCAGGGGTCTTCGGTTCAATTATTGGATCGAGACAACTATAGAGTTAACAAGGTTAACTCGCAATTTTTAAATGAGCTATTCAAACTTAAACATTAAATTGAGAGTTTGATCCTGGCTCAGGACGAACGCTGGCGGCATGCCTAATACATGCAAGTCGAACG
>NZ_BAAACW010000093.1:1007-8073 GCF_039521845.1 Alkalibacterium iburiense | reverse complement strand
ACTCCCACTTATGTTAATCAGAGGAAGTATTTCTCTTTTTTTCTTGTTTTTTCATAAAACTTTTTACACTACCTCAGAGTGTACCAGAACGTATAATTGAGATTAATAGCCATAAGCCCATGATAATAGCTCCAATGAATATAACAATAGCAAAAAGGGATATGCTTCCATCTGATAATACGAGAATGATAGAAGATGCTAAGATAAGAGCAGCTATGATTAAGGCGAATACAAGTCTGTTGACCATCTTATTCACTTCGCGCCATTTATCTTCAAAATGGACTAAATCCAAATGCACCATTAATCTTCCATTGTTAATCATATCCAATGTTCTTTTGACCGTCGTTGGCAGTTTGAACGAATCCGTTGCAAACTGGTAAGCCCCTAATTTAATTTTATCTCTAGAGAAATCGTCCAGTAAATTAATATCTTCGCTTGCTTTAAAGTAGGTTGTCGCTATTTCCATCACATTAATATCCGGATAAAGATCTGTGACAACCCCTTCTACTATCGTTAAGGATTTACCTAAAATGATAAAATCATTCGGCATAACCATTTTATAACTATGCGTTATTTCCAGTACATCCGAAAAGAACGTACTCAAATTCAACTGGCCGAAACTTCTGGAAATATAGGTTTGATAAAACTCATGCAAATCTTCACTAAATGCAAATCTATCTATTTTCTCTTTTGTGATAGCCATCTGTAATAAGATATTCATTAATTGATCTAAATCTTCAAACACAATGGCTCGCATTAACTTAATTAAATCATCACGCACAGGTTGAGACAATTCCCCTACTATTCCAAAATCAACGAGAACAATCTTTTTATCTCTGATAATCATATTTCCGGGATGAGGATCTCCATGGAAAAAACCATCCTTGAATATTTGTTTTAAAAATGAGTAAACAAGCTTCTTGGCTAAATCCTCTTTGACATACCCAGCTTCTCTAATTTGATGCAGGTTCAAACTTCTTACTCCATCGACAAATTCCATAACAATGACCCGTTTGGAAGTATATGGCAAATATGGTTTCGGAGCGGATACAGCCTCTACATCCTCATTTAGCTTTCTAAATTTAACTAAGGCCTGCCCTTCATTTCTGAAATCCAACTCTCTTTCAGTCGTATCTGCAATCTCTTTAAATGCTGCATCGACATCTACTAGCATTTCTCTAACAGTCTCTGGAGCCATCGATACAATTCTTGAAAACAAGCGAATATCTCTAAGCAGAGTGGCTTCTATATCCGGACGCTGAACTTTAACTACGACTTCTTCACCGGAATAAAGTTTAGCTCGATGAACTTGAGCAACAGAGGCACTGGCTAAAGGTACTTTCTCTATTGAATCAAACACCTCTTCAATATTCTGATTAAAATCCTCTTTAAAAATCCGTTCAATTTCTGAATAGTCAAATGGTGGCGCATCATCTCTCAATTTAGATAGTTCTGCTATATAATCAGGAGGCAGTAAGTCCTGACGTGTTGAAATAATTTGGCCAATTTTAATAAAGCTGGGTCCTAGCTCTTCAAAAGCCAATCTTAAATTGGCAGCATCCTGTTCTTTGTTCTTTTTTCTGACACGCGTACGGTAGATATGTCCAAATCCATACGAAGCTAAGACACTCGCAATTTCTGTTAATCTTTCCCGATTACTTTTCACACCAGTTGCCCCCTCTCAGTATTAATAAAAACGGTGTTGACCAAGTTCTAATCAACACCTGTTTGTTATCCTTCAGTTGATTGGTCAGCTATTTTTCTTTCCAGCTCTCGTACTTTGGCTTCCAATTCGTCAATATCTTGTCTTTGTGCCACGTTCATTTCAAGTAGCAAAGCTTCTAAAGTTTCTCTTTCTTCTTCTGAAACCTCTCTGCTGTTTCTTTGAATTAATTCTTCAGTGAGTTTTTTACCTTCGGATACAGTTAATTTTCCACGACTGACTAGTTTATCAACTTGTTCTACGGCTTTTTCGACGGCAATTGCAGTCGATCCTACACCTATTAACAATGCTTTTTTTATCTCTTCCATCATGTGAATGACTCCTTCCGTTATTATGGTACAAAATTATTATAACACTCATCTGGACTATTGTCAGAGATTTCCTTTTGGCAATGAGCTCTACTTGTCTTACCTATCATTATAGAATTTAAGGTAATGGATTGCCTGCTGCACGATAAATGGCATACCAATCTTCTCTGCTAAGCTCTATGCCAGAGGCTTGACTATAGTTTTTTATTCTTTCAGGATTCATCGTTCCTAGTATAACTTGCATTTTGGCAGGGTGTCTTAAAATCCAAGCAATGGATAAGGCTTCGTGGTTTACTTCATACTTTTCACCGAGTTCTTTTAGTTTTTCATTTATTTCCGGATACTCTTCATTGTTTAAAAAGACACCTTTTTCACCGTGGACTGGAGACCAGGGCTGTATAGTCATATCATGTAAACGACTATATTCTAAAATCCCTCTATCGTGGTCTATGGCATGGTGTCCTTTTCTATTCAAGTGGAATGAAGCGTCGAACATGCCAGTATGCATCACACTGAGTTGTAACTGATTCGTGACCAAATCTTGTTTGACATATTTTTTCAACAACTCAACTTGGTAAGGACTATGGTTACTGACCCCAAAGTACTTTACTTTTCCTGAAGAGTGGAGAGCATCAAAGGCTTCCGCTACTTCTTCTGGCTCTACCAAGGTATCTGGTCTGTGTAATAACAACACATCTAAATAGTCTGTGTCTAATCTTTTTAATATCCCATCTACAGAAGAAAGTATATGTTCTTTAGAAAAATCATAGTAAGTATAACGAATACCCACTTTCGACTGTAAGAGAATATCCTCTCTCTTTATACTTGTTTCTTTTAAAGCTGCTGCAAATTTTCTCTCAGACTCTCCTTGCCCATATATATCCGCATGATCATAAAAGTTTATCCCAGATTCGTTTGCTGTTTCGATCACCTTCGCAGCCTGGCTTATTTCCAAACCATTCATACGCATACAACCTAATGCAATTTCAGACACATTTAAATCGGATTGACCTAATGTAATTCTTTTCATTTTCACAGCCTCCGTTGCTTTATTTTAGCTTTATTATACTCCTTATAAGCTAAAGATGCGAGAATTCTCATAATCAATTGGGTGGTTTATTAAAATTCGATGTGACATTAGTGTGTCAAAATTGTGACAAATTTTAAGAATGAGTAAATGTGACAATTTTTTGTCAAATTGTATTGCTTTTTATATAGACACGCTTTAGAATAGGTATTGTAACAAATCGTTCACATTTTATCTTTCCTAAATGCCCATTACATAAAATGTAAGAGCGACACATTTGAAAGGAGTAATAACTTATGATTACATTATACGTATCACCAAGTTGTACATCTTGTCGTAAGGCTAAAGCGTGGTTGGAAGAAAATAATTTGACTTTTGAAGAAAAAAACATCTTCCACGAGCCACTGACCAAAGAGGAAATTAAGAATATACTCAGTTTGACGGAAGAAGGAACAAGTGAACTCATATCTTACCGTTCTCAAGCTTATCAAGCCTTAGATGTTGATATAGAAGAATTGTCATTGTCGGATTTACTCACTTTATTTGAAGAACAGCCCAGTCTCATTAGACGTCCAATTATAATGGATGAACGTCGTTTACAAATCGGCTATAACGAAGAAGAAATCAGATGCTTCTTACCGAGAAAAGTGAGAGAGATTGAACTAGCAAAAATTCACCTTAAATTAGCAAATGAAGAAACAGCATAATAAAAACGAGTAGATTATTCTACTCGTTTTTTTATTCATTTCCATAGTAATCTTCGTTATAATCTTTAGAAATGTCATTATTCGAGTCTTTCTCATCTTCGGATTCAGATTTTATCTCTACTTCCTGAGTCGGTTTGTCAGTATCTCCATCCCCTCTTTTAACGTCTTCAGCTGTATCTTTCCCCAACACTTTTCTTTGATACTCATCTTCTTTATATAAGAAAACATTATGAGCGATTTTTAATAGTGGTCTCATTAAAAGAAACACTGCTCCAAATAAATATAAGTAGCCCCCGATCCGGGTATAACTTGTGAACAATTGCAATATACTCGCCGACAAGTAAAGTGCACCAGTGAACAGGTCGTTAATTAAAGAAATTAATGTATAGTAATTTTGAAAGTAAACACGAAACCTTCCTGCTTTTACAATGATATCTTCTTCTTCTCCAGGATCTACATCGTGCTTTTTTGTTTCAATTTTTGGCACTAGCTATCATCTCCTCTAGACAAAAGCTGTTATTTCTATACACACTCTAGCAGAAAATCCCAGAGTAATCTTCTATTTTGATTATGATAACCTATATTGAAAAAAAAGAGACTGATTACATTATATAACCAGTCTTAAACCGTGTATTTTATTGTTTGACACTTCCCGCTGTTACCCCACCAATAATATAACGGGATAAGAAAGCATACAGTAAGAGTAATGGAATAATAGTGAGAGTAATTCCCATATACATTGCTCCATATTGCTGTCTGTATCCATCTGTAGTCAGTAGCTGCACTAACATAGGGAGTGTGTACATAGAGCGTTCATTAATTAAGATTAATGGAAGCAGGAAGTTATTCCAAGAACCAATGAAACTGAATATCGCCATGGTTGCTAAAGCAGGTTTCATTAAAGGTAACATTATGGAATGAAAAATTTTAACTTCAGATGCTCCGTCAATCCTGGCTGAGTCCGCTAATGCCGGATGATACACTGTTTCTAAATACTGCTTCATAAAGAATACAGTTGGCGCACTGGAAACAGCTGGAAGAATTAAAGGAATATAACTATTTAACAAATTAATATTTGCCATAAACCTATAAAATCCAATAATACTTACTTGTTGTGGGATCATAATTAAAGCTAAGACAAGACCCCAAAAGAAAGCTTTTCCTTTAAAGTCATAGACAGTTAAAGCATAAGCCGTTAAAGATGAAAAGTAGAGGTTTAAAGCTGTCGATCCAAAGGCAACAATGAAGGAGTTACGATACCCTTCAAATACATTAAAGCCTCTGCCGATTAAATATTCCCAGTTATTGACAGCTTCTCCTCGTGGTATGAGTGATAAACCTTGTTGGATTTGAGGTGTAGAACGTGTCGCGTTCACTATAACTATCCAAAAAGGAATAATTGAAAGAAAGGTTAAGATGATAAAGAACACATATAACAATACTCTTTGAGATTTCAAAATCTTTCTTTCATTAGCTGATTGTTCCATCATGTCTTATCTCACTATCCTTTCTTTCGTTTGATATTTTTCGAAGATCTTTCTTTTAAACTCCGGAATACAAGCAAACTGAGAACCATTGTCATGACTAATAAAACAACGGACGCAGCAGCGGAAACATTTAAGTTCCTACCACCTGTGAATGCTTGTTTATATATAAACGTTATAATCGTTTCTACCGATTGATTTGGTCCGCCTCCAGTTAATAGATAAGGGATATCAAACATTTGCAGACCACCGATTAAGGATGTAATTAACACATAAATCGTAATGGGTTTCATTAACGGCATGGTAATTTTAGTAAAGCTTTGCCAATCTGTCGCTCCATCGACTCTGGCAGCATCAAATAAGTCTTCATCAATCCCTATAATACCTGCCTGGAGAACAATAGTTGTTTGTCCATACCACATCCAGAATTGAATAAACGATACAATTAAACGTGTAGCTGTAACGCTACGAAAAAACTCAAAAGCCGTGTCTACCACTCCAGTTCCCATTAAGAATTGATTAACTGGTCCTCTTGGATAACTGAAGAGTGAACTGAATATAACTGCAACTGAGGCAGCTGTGATGATATTGGGTAGATAAAACATCGCTCTAAAAAAACCAACCGCTTTTAAATTCAATCGTCGACTTGTAAACCAGTAGGAAAGCAGAAAAGCTAATACGATTTGAGGTAGAAAGTTCACTGTCCATAAAATAAATGTATTAGATATGGCTCGCCTAAAAAGTTGATTATTGTACAAGTTAACAAAATTATTTATGCCGACAAAATTTGCTTCTGTTGCCCAACCTGCCAAATCAGTAAACGATAGGTAAATGGTATAAAACATGGGATACGCATTAAACAATAGGAAAAAAAGGAAAAATGGGGCAATAAATACATAAGCCCATTTGTGATGGTTCTTTCTTTTGGCAAGTCTCTTAGGGCGCATACGTTCTTCTGCTGTTCCTGTTCGAGTAGTGTCTTCTACATTAGATGCCATAAGCGACTCCTTTCTTAAAAGATTCGAAGTGCAGCTGAAGAATTCGAACTGCACTTTCGAGTCTTTATTCAGTATATTACATAGAAAACTATCTATTATTAATCCACTTGAATGTCTGGATATAAGCTTTGAACTTCCATCTTGAACGCATCAATAGCTTCTTCCATACTCATCTCACCTTTAGAGTAAGGTGTCAATGCTAAATCATCAAATGCACCAGCAATACTTTGATCGTATTCTGTGATAATACTTGCATCGATATTTGGTATCGCTTCGGCAAAGGCATCGTAATGGTTTTGTCCACCTAGGAATTCCATTTCGTAATCGCCACGTACCTCTTCAACAACTCCCATATGAGAGACAACGTCACCTTTATCTAAAGCCCAATCTGTCATGAACTCTTCACTCGTTGTAAGGTACTCAATTAAATGAGCGGCTTCTTCTTGCATGTCTGAGGTTTGCGGTATACCAACCCATGTTCCTCCTCTAAAGTAAGAAGCAGGACCCGTAACCATTCTCCAGTTTCCAGCAGTTTCTTCCCCGTTAGGTACTAACCAGAAATGCATTCCCCAAGTTGGAAGACTGTAACCTAAAATTTCATCACCATTCATACCGGCAAAGTATTCTTCTCCTTGTGGATCAGCATCCATCATCAAGCCTTCTTCCACCATAATCTTGGCAGTTTCAAGTAACTCATAAAGTTGATCATCAATAACTAGTTGACCATCCACTACCCATCCTTGGTCTCGTGTATTACGGTAAGGATGAGCCAAGTCTCCTCGACCAGAAATCATAAAGACTTCTCCATTTGTGTTATCG
>NZ_BAAACW010000093.1:0-939 GCF_039521845.1 Alkalibacterium iburiense | reverse complement strand
AATACCGAGGTGTTCACTCGCTAAGTCTGCACGATAGAAAAAGGCTCCTGGTGTTGTTTGCCATGAACTCATAACAAAGGTCCCATCTTCACTTGTTCCTGCATCTGTAACATATTCATATATGTCTTCTCTATTTTCACTAATATTTCCGAACTGATCTAAGTCTACAAGTAAACCTGATTCTACATATTTTTTAAAGAAGGCTTGCTCTGCAAAGATAACATCCGGTGCACTATCAGTATTTAAAACAGGGTCAAGTTGCGTTTCAAACTCTTCAGTTGGTACTTGAGATATGTTAATTTCATAATCTAAATCCGGGAATGCTTCCAGATAGTAGTTATTAATCATGTCTGCTGCTTCATCAGTAAATGTCCAAACGTTTAATTCACCATCAGCTGTCGTTGGTGCTTCAAATTCTTCACCATCTTCAGTTTCAAGAACTTCGCCTTCTTCAGCTGCTCCATCGTCTGTTGCTCCGCCACCGTCATCAGTCCCACCGTTTCCGCCATTGCCACAAGCCGCTAAAGTAAGCGCTGACAATGTTACGAAACTTAAAAACCATTTCTTGTTCAACATGAATATATCCCTCCAATTATTTTGTTTTCAACTCGTTCTATTCCCTCGTTTTTTTGATAGTACGCCTCCTTTTCCCCTTCTTTTCTATTCTTCTCCAATGTGTTATACCGATTTGGACAGAATAGATAGTTAGTTTATGTAACATATTCAACAATTAAAAGAATGCTATAAAACGCTTACAGAATACGCTTACATATCCTAACTGAAAAATATTAGTTTGTTAAGGTTACAAACTAATTATATTTACACCCATATAATACCTCTTTTTCACAGAATAATCAATCCTTTTATTTGAAAAGAAAATGCTAAAAAGAGACAAAAAAGCACCTCTCATGGTATAATTAAATCATGAAAAATTTAAAA
>NZ_BAAACW010000092.1:0-5058 GCF_039521845.1 Alkalibacterium iburiense | reverse complement strand
TGAAATCGTCGGAAAAATGACTGATTTCATTGCGATTTATTTATTTTGGACTAGTTATTTCCCAGTCCCCTGTAAAAGCAACTGGGATCGAAAATCTGTTAGATCGCAAATATGGAGAATTGTCTGGTGGACAAAGAAGACGAGCAGATATTGCTCGAGGCTTAGTCCATCGTCCAGAGATTTTATTTTTAGATGAACCCACAACAGGTTTGGACCCTCAAACCCGCAAAAGTGTGTGGGAGACTTTAGAGAAGATTCAGGAAGAAACAGATATGACAATCTTTCTAACAACCCATTACATGGAAGAAGCTGCACAAGCGGATTATATTTCAATTATTGATCACGGTGAAATAGTTGCACACGGTACTCCTGGTCAATTAAAAGAAACATATAGTTCAGATACAGTAAGATTAAGCATTGCTAATGCTGATCGAGTAATGGAGTTGCTTCATAAATCGTCCTATGACTATACTTTAAAAAAAGATACCGCTATTGTTTCTGTTCCAAGTACACTAGATGCTTTGCCTTTATTGGAAGCTTTAAAAGAGTATATTTATAATTTTGAAGTTCAGACGGGAACAATGGATGACGTGTTTATCGCTATCACCGGAAAGGAGATACGCGCATGATCGTTTTAGCTAAACGTAACATGATGATATTTTTCAGAGATAAAGCCAATGTCTTTTTCTCTATGTTAGTGGTACTCATTACACTGGGCTTGTATATCATTTTCCTGGGTGAAAATCTGACGAGTGGAATGACAGAGGTGCCTAATGCAGGACAACTAGTGGACACATGGATTATGGCAGGTATTCTAGCGACAACGTCCTTAACGACAACCTTAGGAGCGTTCGGAATAATGGTCAATGATCGCGACCAAAAAGTAGATAAAGATTTTTTAGCTACTCCATTATCATATGCGAAAAGAGTAGCAGGTTATTTACTTGGAACCTTCTCTATAGGGTTAATCATGACGCTGCTGACATTGATTCTTGCGCAAGCGTTCATATATTTTAACCACGATCAACTATTCACAGTAAATGAATTTATACAACTTGGAGGCATTATGTTGCTTTCAGTATTATCCAGTACGGCAATGATGTATGTAATTGTTGAATTATTTAGAAGTCCAATGGCATATGAAACAGCAACCTCAGTCATCAGTTCCATTATTGGATTTGTAGCAGGAGTGTACGTTCCTTTTGGAGTTCTACCTCGGGTTGTTCAGTATTTTGCCATGTTGTTCCCGGTCACTCATGGCGCGGCTTTATTTCGTCAAGTGATGATGGGGGCAGGTATGGATAGAGCTTTCGAAGGAGTTCCAGTAGAAGTAATTCAGGAGTTTGAACTAACAATGGGAAGTGCTTTTCAGGTAGGGGATACTATACTGTCACCAACAACGAGTCTCATTTATCTAGCGGTAACTACTGTAATCTTTTACGGATTAGCTGTTTTGCTGGCACAACGAAAAAAACGTTAACAGATGATATTAGACCTTTCTTTCACATTGTTGTACGATTAACCAAAGTGATTTGAGGAGGAGAGAATGTGGTAAACGAAACAGACAAAAAGTATTTAAGACGATGTGTTGAATTGGCGAAGGAAGCACTTGAGAAAGGAGACCGGCCTTTCGGTTCTGTTCTTGTTTCTGCTGAAGGAGACGTATTGTTTGAAGACCATAACCATATAGGGTCTGGAGATCAGACCCAGCACCCAGAGTTTAATATTGCGCGTTGGTCCGGTCAGAATATGAGTCCGGAAGAACGAGCTAAAGCAACAGTGTATACTTCTGGAGAGCACTGCCCGATGTGTTCCGCTGCTCATGGAATAGCCGGTCTGGGGCGGATTGTTTACGCCAGTTCGTCTGAACAACTGGGAGAATGGATGGATGAGATGGACGTAAGTAATCAATCAAAAGTATACGGTCTACCAATACAAGAAGTTATCAAAGACCCGACAGTTGACGGTCCTGTTTCAGAACTAGCAGAAGAAATAAAGGAATTACACCGTCACTATTATTCAAAATAATAACATCGAAAAAGAGAACCTTAAATCTGGTTCTCTTTTACTTATATTCCGTTTTCTATACGCCCTTACAACTAGATTATTCCTCACTTAGGTCACATAGGGGCCTCCTATTTGACCTAGCTCAATCAAATGCAACTCGGAAGGTCGCATAGAACTGTTCTATGTGACCTAAAGCAGAAAAAAGAGAGCTGGAAAGTCACATAGAATATCTCATACACCTTTAAGCTAACAATAAAGCATCTTCGTTCATCACATTTCCACTGTTTCGTTTGAATAAATCTAATAAGTCAGGAACAGTTAAGTCTTCTTTTTCTTTTCCAGACACATCCACCACAATTTGTCCATCACTCATCATAATTAAGCGATTTCCATACTTGATAGCTTGTTCCATATTATGTGTAATCATTAAAGCAGTCAGTTTTTTCTCTTTAATAATCTGATCGGTTAAATCTAATACCATTTGACTGGTTTTAGGGTCTAAGGCTGCAGTGTGTTCATCCAAAAGAAGGAGTTTAGGAGTGACGAGAGCCGCCATCAATAGAGTCAGAGCTTGTCGCTGCCCACCAGAAAGTAAGCCTGCATCCATTTTTAGACGGTCCTCGAGTCCCAGATCTAACTTCTTCAGTTCCTCTTTAAAAATCGCACGCTGATTCTCTCGTATTCCCCACCTGAATCGACGTTTTTTTCCGCGTTTCCAAGCAATAGCCAGATTTTCTTCAATCGTTAAACGAGTAGCGGTCCCCATTTTTGCATCTTGAAAGACTCGACTAATATGTTGAGCGCGTTCGTATGCTGGAGCCTTCGTTATGTTTTCTTCACCTAAGAAAATCTGGCCTTCTTCTACGGAAAAGCTTCCTGCAATACTGTTCAGTAAAGTGGATTTTCCTGCTCCATTTCCGCCGATAACCGTAATGAACTCTTCTTTATTGACAGTTAAATCAATCCCTTTTAACACATGATTTTCATTTGGTGTGTCTATTTCGAAGGTTTTATGAATCCCTTCTAGTCTTAACGCTGCATCCATGAGAGCATGCCTCCTTTTTCTTTACTTTTCTGCACTTTTTTCTGACGTTTAGGTAATTTAGAACGAATAGAAGGTAAGCCTAAAGCAATAGCTAGAATAATCGCTGAGAATAACTTCAGATCTTGTGGATCCACTCTCATTTCCAGAACAATTAAGAGAAGCAATCGGTAGATAACAGATCCTAAAACGATAGTCATCAAGTGTTTCACTAGGGTAAGATGACGGAAGAAAACTTCTCCGATGATGATTGAGGCCAGACCAATAACAATGGTCCCAATACCCATACTAATATCTGAATAGCCATTGTTTTGCGCCAATAAGGCACCGGATAAAGCAATTAAACCATTACTTAGCATGTATCCGACGATTTTCATGGTATTGACTCGGATTCCGTTAGCTTCACTCATCGCACTGTTATCTCCAGTTGAGCGAATGGCTAGTCCGACTTCTGTTTGGAAGAAGAGATAGAGAAGGAAGACAACAATTGCAACGACGATAAAACCAACTGTCAGCACAGCATTCATTCTACCCAGACCCCAGCTGGAGACGGTACGCATCAATGTACTCTCTCCAAGCAATGTCAGGTTGGCTTGACCCATAATCCGTAAATTAATGGAGTAGAGTCCGGTCATCGTAATAATTCCTGAAAGTAAAGCAGGTATTTTCCATTTTGTATGCAGGAAGCCGGAAATAAAACCGGCAACCATGCCTCCCACTAATGCAAGTAAAGTAGCTAGCCAAGGCTGGACGCCATTAACGATTAAACTGGTACAGACAGCGGCCCCTAAAGGAAAACTGCCTTCTGCCGTTAAATCGGCGAGTCCCAAGATACGAAAAGTCAGATACACACCGATGGCCATAACTGACCATAACAAGCCTTGAGAGACGCTCGATAATAATAAATCCATTGTTGATATCCTCCTTATTCTTCTGAAAGTGAAATACTTTCCGGATCAATCCCAAGTGCTTCTGCCATCTCTTCATTCACAACTAATTCCAAGTGGTCAGACGTTTCAACTGCAATGGTGCTTGGGTCCGTGCCATTTTCTAAAATATCGACTGCCATTTGAGCTGTCTGACGTCCTAAGGATTCATAGTCGATGCCGTAATTGGCCAGTCCGCCTTCTTCGACCTGTTCTGCTGATCCAGTCACAACGGGTAAGCTGTACTCTCTGGCAATCTCTCCAACTGTAGCGGAAGTGCTTGCCAATGTATTATCTGTTGGGATATATAAAGCGTCAATGTCTTGAGCCAGACTCGTTAGAACCTGCTGAACATCATTTGTCGTTGTTACAGTAGACACTTGAGCTGTCACACCCGCTTCATCTAAAGCTTCTATAGCTAAATTCGCTTGAATTTCTGAATTAGGTTCACTTGAGTTATAAACAATTCCGACTGTTTCTGCCTCTGGAACAATAGAGAGCAACAAGCGGATTTGTTCATCGATCGGTACCATGTCACTCGTTCCTGTCAAATTCATGCCCGGTTCTTCATTGCTTTCTACTAAGCCAGCATCTTCAGGGTCTGTTACAGCTGTAAATAAAATGGGTTTTTCCTGTTCTGCGGTAGCCATTGATTGAGCTGAAGGAGTGGCTATAGCTAACATTAAGTCATTGTTTCGCGATAATTGCTCACTCATACTCTGTAAATTAGACTGGTCTCCTTGAGCATTCATAATATCTAGTTCCATGTTTTCGCCATCTGTAAACCCAGCTTCTTCTAAACCACTGATAAAGCCTTCTTGAGCTGCCGTTAAAGAATTATGGTCCATAAACTGCAAGATACCAACATTCACGGGGTCTTCAGTTGAACCATTTGAAGCCTCACTGCCTTCGTTTCCACATGCCACTAAAGCTAAGCCTGCTGCACCTACTGCTACTAATCCCGTTAATTTCTTTATCCATTTCTTTGTCATTTTCTCCATCTCCTTTTATTTGAAAAGAAAATGCTAAAAAGAGACAAAAAAGCACCTCTCATGGTATAATTAAATCATGAAAAATTTAAAA
>NZ_BAAACW010000091.1:0-9201 GCF_039521845.1 Alkalibacterium iburiense | reverse complement strand
ATGAAATCGTCGGAAAAATGACTGATTTCATTGCGATTTATTTATTTTGGACTAGTTATTTCCCAGTCCCGTGTCAATTGGCTTTCTGTCCGCTCAAAGACCTTTCTTTCCCTCATAAAGTCTCAACCTAAAATGCTGTATTATGATGGCCAGTTCGATGAGCTTCAACTGAAGAAAGAAAGAATGTCTTATGCTGAAATTATGCAGGCAGTCCGTGAAGAAGGCATTGGTTCTTTAGACGATGTAGCCGTCATTGTTTTAGAAACAGACGGGACTCTTTCCATTATCGATAGTCCGATTAATAATACGGGTAAACAGTCCAGCTTGTCTAATTTGGATATCAAAGAGCAAGAATAAGGTGTGTGTCATTCCTTTAATATCTATTAGTTGAATTATGATTCCTTTTATTTTACGGTTAAGTTGTAAGAAATAATACAGGAGGTCTTTATTATGAGCCAAGCGTTTGAAGTATTTAAAGAACGATTAGTCGGTGCGAGTCCAGAAGAAGTCAAAAATCTCATTCAGCAAATTGAACGCTCCAGAGAAAATGGGGACATCAGTGAACGGGAAAGAGAGCAGTTAAAAGAGATTGCTAACCGGAACCTCGATGCAAAAGGGGACGAAGCTTACGGTCGACTGGATGATAATGAATAGTATATTGAAATAGATAGAGACGATTAGATTTCCGTCTCTATCTTTTCTATTATTACCAATCAGAGCATTGGGATGTGCGGCGCAGGAGGTTAATTTTAATAAATGATAAGCCAATAAATTGCACACATTTAATAAATGAGTCTTTTATCGATTTTGATGCTCAATAAATGTATAAATTATAGATTAATGGGACGCAAATCGGGTTTGAGGCTCAATAAATTTATAAATCTTAGATTAATGAGACGCAAATCGGTTTTGCGTCCCAATATATATATATTAATCATAAATTAATGAGACGCAAATTGATTTTAAGCTCATTAATCTGAAGTATTAACGGTCATACTTTCTTCTTTTCTAGAAAGTAAAAAAACTTGCGCCAGCACTGGGATGTGCGGCGCAAGTTTTCATTTTAGTCGACTTATTTTAAGTTGTATAAAGCGTCTTTACCTTCGTAAACCGCTAATTCACCTAATTGGTCTTCAATTCTTAGTAACTGGTTGTATTTAGCAATACGGTCAGTACGGCTTAATGAACCTGTTTTAATTTGACCAGCGTTCAATGCAACAGCGATGTCAGAAATAGTTGAATCTTCTGTTTCACCTGAACGGTGAGATACTACTGCAGTGTAACCCGCTTTTTTAGCCATTTCGATAGCGTTGAATGTTTCTGTCAACGTACCGATTTGGTTTACTTTGATTAAGATAGAGTTCGCTGTATCGTTGTCGATACCACGTTTAAGGATTTCAGTGTTTGTAACGAATAAGTCGTCACCAACTAATTGAACTTTGTCGCCTAAGCGTTCAGTTAATAGTTTCCATCCATCCCAGTCGTTTTCGTCCATACCATCTTCGATTGAGATGATTGGGTATTTGTTAACTAATTCTTCAAGGTAATCAACTTGTTGTTCAGCGTTACGTTTTGCACCGTTTTCGCCTTCGAATTTAGCGTAGTTATACACGCCGTCTTCGTAGAACTCAGCAGCTGCACAGTCGAATCCTAGGAAAACATCTTTTCCTGGCTCGTATCCAGCTTTTTTGATTGCTTCAAGAATGGTTTCAACACCGTCTTCAGTTCCGTCGAACTTAGGTGCAAATCCACCTTCGTCTCCAACAGATGTTTCTAATCCGCGTTCTGAAAGGATAGATTTTAAAGCGTGGAAGATTTCAGTTCCCCAACGTAGAGCTTCTTTAAATGTAGGAGCTCCTGTAGGTAAGATCATGAACTCTTGGAATGCGATAGGCGCATCTGAGTGTGATCCACCGTTAACAATATTCATCATTGGTGTTGGTAATACTTTCGTGTTTGTTCCACCTAAATATCTGTAAAGTGGTAAGTCAAGGTAGTCAGCAGCGGCACGTGCTACGGCGATTGATACACCTAAAATAGCGTTCGCTCCTAATTTTCCTTTGTTTGGCGTCCCGTCTAATTCGATTAATAGATTGTCGATACCCATTTGGTCACGAACATCTAAACCGATAATCGCTTCAGCGATAGTGTTGTTTACATTTTCAACAGCTTTAGTAACACCTTTACCTAAATAACGGTCTTTGTCTCCGTCACGTAATTCAACGGCTTCGTGTTCACCTGTAGAAGCTCCAGAAGGAACCATTCCACGGCCAAAAGCACCCGTTTCTGTATATACGTCTACCTCAATCGTTGGGTTACCGCGTGAGTCTAAGACTTCACGTGCAAGTACATCTGTAATAAATGGCATTATGTCATACTCTCCTTTAATTTTTCTTTTAACATGTGTTAAAAGATTAGTGTTTTTATTTTAATTGTCCTTTATAGGACAGTTTAAAATCCTTAATATTAATCTTTTTGAATCAATGATTCGCCAGTCATTTCTTCTGGCTTTTCAATACCTAGTAAATCAAGCATTGTTGGAGCCACGTCAGCTAGTTTTCCGTCTCCTCTTAAAGTGACGCCTTTTTTGGTCACAATAACCGGTACAGGAACCGTCGTATGAGCGGTGTGTGGTGTGCCTGCTTCAGTCAAAATAGTATCTGAGTTTCCGTGGTCGGCAAAGATAATAGCCGTTCCACCTTTTTCAACAATTAAGTCTACTACTCGACCCAAGTTTTCATCCACTGCTTCAATAGACTTGATAGTCGGCTCTAACATACCAGAGTGTCCGACCATGTCCGGGTTCGCATAGTTCAAGATGATCGCATCATGCTCATCGTTTTTGATGTCTTCAATGAGAGCATCCGTGACTTCATACGCACTCATTTCCGGTTTCAAATCATAGGTTTCCACTTGAGGAGAAGGAATTAAAATTCTCTTTTCTCCAGGGAACTCATCATTTGTTCCCCCATTCATAAAGAATGTGACATGAGGGTATTTTTCTGTTTCAGCGATACGCAATTGCTTTAATCCGTTATCTGATAAAACTTGACCAATCACGTTTTTCAAGAAGACTGGAGGGAACATAACGTCCGCAGCCATATCTGCCGTGTATTGAGTCATGGTTACAAATTTCAAGTTTTCTGGCACTTGTCCTCTGTCAAACTCATCAAAGTCCGGTTCAGTAATCGCACGAGACAATTGAATCGCACGGTCTGGTCGGAAGTTAAAGAATAAAATTGCATCGTTATCTTTAACTGTTCCAACGGGCTGTCCGTCTTTTTGGACAACGATGGGTTCAATAAACTCATCCATTGTGTCCTTTTCATAACTGGCTTTAACAGCTTCCACTGGATTCTCTGTCAGGTTTCCTTCGCCATGGAAAATAGCATCCCAAGCCCGTTTGACACGTGGCCAACGGGTATCTCTATCCATAGCATAGAAACGTCCAGTGATTGTGGCGATTTCGCCAGCGCCTAAATCACTTAAAATCGTTTGTAACTCTTCGATAAAACGAGCAGAAGAATCAGGAGCCACGTCACGTCCATCCGTAAAGGCATGGATATAGACGTTTTTGACACCTTGCTCTTTTGCTGTTTGAACTAAAGAGGTTAAATGACGCTGGTGACTGTGCACGCCGCCGTCTGATACGAGTCCGAATAAGTGAAGGGCCGAATCATGTTCTTTTACGTGATTGAAGGCACCGTTAAGTGCTTCATTCGTTTGAAATTCACCGTCTTCAATCGCTTTGTCTATACGTGTAATACTTTGATAAACGACGCGGCCAGCACCGATATTTGTATGCCCTACCTCAGAGTTCCCCATTTGACCTTCTGGGAGACCAACTGCCAGTCCAGAAGCTTGCATTGTATTATGCGGGAATTCATTCCAGTAGCGGTCAAAATTCGGTTTATTGGCTTGTGCAACGGCATTTCCGTATTCTTCTTCTCTCCATCCAAATCCATCTAAAATAATGATGGCTACAGGTGCTTTGCTCATTTATTCAGCCGCCTCCAATAATTGTAAGAAAGAATCAGCTTCAAGACTTGCTCCACCAACTAAGGCACCATCAATATCTGGTTGAGCCATTAATTCTTTGATGTTTCCTGGTTTAACCGATCCACCGTATTGAATACGAACAGCGTCAGCTACTTCTTGAGAATATAGATCTGCAATTGTTTGACGAACGACAGAAATCGTATCATTCGCATCTTCAGCTGTCGCAGTTTTCCCTGTACCAATAGCCCAGATTGGCTCGTATGCAATGACTGCTTCTTTCACTTGATCGTCAGTCAACCCTTTTAGTGCCGCTTTTACTTGATCCGCTACTAGTGTATTTGTTTGACCGGCTTCTTTTTGCTCTAATGTTTCTCCAACACAGATGATTGGAAGCATACCGTTTCTAAATACAGCGTGTGCTTTTTTGTTAATATCTTCATCTGTTTCGTGGAATAACTCACGACGTTCAGAGTGTCCAATAATAACGTAGTGTACACCCAAGTCGCCTAATACTTTCGGACTTGTTTCACCTGTAAATGCTCCTTCATCTTCAAAGTAGCAGTTTTGTGCGGCAATTTTCAAGTCTGAGTCAACGACTAAGTCAACCATGCTCTGCATGAATACATTAGGTGCTCCAATGACTGCATCCACTTTATCTGATGCCGGAATTTTATCACTGACTTCTCTTATAAAAGAAGCGGCTTCTGTAGATGTTTTGTTCATTTTCCAGTTACCTGCAATAATCGGTTTACGCATTCTCTTATTCCTTCTTTCCTTAGCTGTTCCCTTGGTTTTGTTCCTTACCTTTTAAGAATGAACAGACTGCGACAAGGGTCGACTGTCGCAATCGTTCATGTAAACTTTTATTTATAACCCTAAAAGCTATTATTTGTCTGAAATAGCTGCAATACCAGGTAATTCTTTACCTTCTAGATATTCTAATGATGCGCCTCCGCCAGTTGAAATGTGACTGAAGTCATCTTCAAATCCTAATTGTTGAGCAGCCGTAGCAGAGTCTCCTCCACCAATAATTGTTGTAGCGTCTTCTAAATTAGCTAGAACTTCACATACATCGCTTGTTCCTTTAGCAAAGTTAGACATTTCAAATACGCCCATTGGTCCGTTCCATACAACTGTTTTTGCTCCTTCTAATTCTTTAGAGAACAATTCAACTGTTTTCGGTCCAATGTCCAGCCCCATTTTTCCTTCTGGTACATCCCCTTCAACAACGTCTGTTTCAACATCGTTTGAAAATTCTGATGCAACTACGGAGTCTACTGGAAGAACTAATTTGTCACCAGCTTTTTCAATCAATTCTTTAGCTAATGATACTTTGTCTTCTTCAAGTAAAGATGATCCGATTTCTTTTCCTAAAGCTTTGTAGAATGTATACGTCATTCCACCACCAATAAGAACTTTGTCAGCTTTCGCCAAAAGGTTTTCAATTACGCCGATTTTATCTGACACTTTTGCTCCACCTAAGATAGCCACAAATGGACGTTTAGGTTCGTCAACTGCGCCACCAATGAAGTTGATTTCTTTTTCAACTAAGAAACCAGCTGCTGATTCAACGTTTGAAGCAATACCAACGTTTGAAGCATGTGCGCGGTGAGCTGTTCCGAATGCATCATTTACGAATACATCGCCTAAACTTGCCCAGTATTTACCTAGCTCTGAATCGTTCTTGCTTTCTTTTTTACCGTCTACGTCTTCAAAACGTGTGTTTTCAAACATTAAAACGTCACCGTCATTTAAGTCAGCAACTGCTTGTTCGAGTTCTTCTCCACGTGTTTGGGCAACAAATTTAACGTCTTTACCTAGTAGCTCACTTAAACGGTCAGCTATTGGTTTCATTGATAAGCCAGCTTTGTCCTCTTCTGATTTTACGCGTCCTAAGTGAGAAAAGACAATCACTTTTCCACCTTGTTCAAGGATGTAATCCAAAGTAGGAAGAGCCGCTTGAATACGGTTATCGTTAGTGATCTTTCCGTCTTTCATTGGGACGTTGAAGTCAGCACGAACTAATACTTTTTTACCGGATAATTCTAAATCTTTTACAGTTTTCTTTGCCATATAATTAACCCGCCTCTCATGTGTTTTTGCTCATAATTTTCATAAAAATACGGGGAAGCGCGACCTCTTGTATTTAATAAAAACCGTCAATGACACAAATGCTTTCGCACCAGTCTAACTGTTCCGTTAAATAAAAGAGTTTTGCTCCCCCGCTATTCATTCATATTTCTTTAATTAATGATTTGTCTGTCTTTAGTCTAACTAATTATAGGCTAGTCATGTGTTCTAAAGTTGAAACCATGTTTCCTACAAATCCGTACTCGTTGTCATACCAAGCAACAGTCTTAACTAACTGACCTTCTGCTCCTTCGATAACTTTTGTTTGAGTTGCATCGAAGATAGAACCAGCTGGTACTCCGATAACGTCTGATGAAACAATTTCATCTTCGTTATACATGTATGCATCTGATGAGTATTTTTTCATAGCTGCGTTTACTTCTTCTGCTGTAACTTCTTTGTCTAATACAGAGTATAATTCAACAAGAGAACCAGTAATTGTTGGAACACGTACTGCTGTACCATCAATTTTACCGTCTAATGCTGGGATTACTTTACCTACTGCTTTAGCCGCACCTGTTGAAGCTGGAATAGCGTTAGCTGCTCCTGCACGGCTCTTACGTCCGCCTGGTGCATCTTGTAATGATTGAGATCCAGTGTAAGCGTGAATCGTGCTCATTAATGCACGGTTAACTCCGTATTCTTCGTTTAATACGTTAACCATTGGTGCTAAACAGTTTGTTGTACATGAAGCTGCAGATACAATTGCATCGTCAGCAGCGATAATGTCGTGGTTTACACCATAAACGACTGTTTTCAAGTCACCTTTAGCTGGTGCTGAAATCAATACGCGTTTTGCTCCTGCATCTAAGTGTGCTTGAGAAGCATCTTTAGATACGTAGAAACCAGTACATTCTAATACGATATCAATTCCTAGGTCTCCCCAAGGTAATTTGCTAGCGTCTTTTTCTTCAAAAGCTTTAATTTCTTTTCCGCCAACAACAAGTGAGTCACCTTGTACTTCAACTGTGTGTGGGAAACGACCTTGAGCTGTATCATATTTTAATAAATATGCTAGGTCATCATTGCTTGTTAAGTCGTTAATTGCGACAACTTCGAAATCTGTATCTAATTCTAAGATACGACGAAGAGCTAAACGACCAATACGACCAAAACCATTAATTGCAACTTTAATTGACATTATTGATTTCCTCCTTAGAAAATCTAAATTATATTTTTTATTTTAAAGGGTTTCCCCCATTTAAAATTTCATTTGCGGCTGCCTCATCCGTCACTAACCATGTGTGCGGAGGGACAGTTTTCATATGTGCCTCAATTGCTTTGGCTTTTCTTTTTCCACCAGCAACAGCGACCACATTTTCAATACTAGGCAATTGGGATGAGCGTAATCCGATTCGAGAAAGTTTATAGACGATTTCTCCTTTTGGATTAACAAATTCACCAAACGCTTCTGCCACAGCCTCTTTTTCTTGAAGCATGTGAAGAGTCGCGTCATCCAATCCTCTTCTCTTTGCCATTTCAATGGAATCACCTATACTATACAAAACAAGTCTGGCATTTTCAACTATTTCAAGTGTTTCTTTAATCTCAGGCTCTTCTAACAAGAGGGAGTAAGTTTCTAACCTTACATGTTCCGGAGCGTATAGGGCTCGGGCTTTCCCACCGGTGACTCTAGCCATGTTTTCTGCAATGACGTTGGCTTGAATATCCACAGATTCCCCAAGCCCCCCTCGTGCCGGGACAAAGAGCAATTCACGATGCAGGCCAATGCGTTCCGTCATTCTTTCGGCTACTTCAAACATCGTCGTGCCACCCATAACAGCAATCGTGCTCTTCCCTTCTGGAAGAATCCGGTCAATCAGTTCTACTGTGACGCGTGCGAGCTCCACTAAGCTGTTTTGTTCCTGATCCGTGTTTCCGAGAACAATGGTGCAGTGATGAATGCCAAGCACTTTTGCTAGCTGAGCTTCTATTTCCCGAGAATGTTCTTGCTGACCCATGAGTCTCTCCAGTTTATAAAAAATATTCAGGCCTACGGAAGTACATTCCATGCCTTGAGAAGACGTCGTAATCAAGCCTTGATTACGTAACACTTCTACTTCATTGCGCAACGTTCTTTCCGTAAGTTCTAAATGTTTGGCAAGAGCCCGTCTACCAATAGGGCCATGTTGTTGGATATGATTTAAAATATCATATCGCTTCCTGAGTATTCGAAGTGTTCCTGGTGCAACTTTTTCAATTACTGACAACATACTTGCTCAAGCACCTTTCCCTGACACTAAGCTTATAAACTCCTTTGATTAGCTTCCTTTATAGTGTAACAGAGTGCTGGGCAATAATCAACCCGATATTTCAATTCATTGGGACTTTTACTGTCCACTTAGAATGTGTTCGACTCCCTGTCTTTGCCTCTATCTAATTTCGCTTCAATCACACTTTCCAGTTCTTCTTCGGGAATATTCTGGTCAAACACGTAGTCTTCTATAATAATCGTAGGCACAAATTCTACATTTGCTTTCTTGACTTCTTCTATAATCGATTGTGCCTCAATCGTATTGTCTTGTTTTTCGGCTTCTCTTTCTTCCCGAACATATCTCTCTAATTCTTCTTCAGAAAGGCTTCCCCAATCATCTAAATGAGCATAGTAAAAATCAATATCAGCTTTTGCTTTGTCCTTATCTGTGTAGTCGATATACTGATGCAAGACATTGCCTAGCTTTAAGCCTTCTTTATCTTTATCGTAATGTTTGATGATGCGCTGCACTTTTCCGTCCTTCACGTACGGGTCCAATAGAGGTGCAGCTTTATCCCACCACGTTTTACAGTGCGGGCAGCGTAGGTTAATAAATTCCACCACTTTTAACGGAGCTTTCGAGTCACCAAACGGAATGCCCCCTTCAGTGGAAACAGCATCGGATTGTATAGCTGATGTATCCATTTCTTCTCTCCTTTCTTTTCATCCTCTACTCTTTATTATACAGTTGTGAAAAATAGATGACCAGTCATAAGCATTTGATTTAAATATTTAAGCGGCATAAAAAAAGGGACTGGGAAAAAACTCAGTCTAAATAAATCAGCCCAGCCATTTATGTTAAAAAATAAATGGCTGGG
>NZ_BAAACW010000090.1:0-21433 GCF_039521845.1 Alkalibacterium iburiense | reverse complement strand
TGAAATCGTCGGAAAAATGACTGATTTCATTGCGATTTATTTATTTTGGACTAGTTATTTCCCAGTCCCCACTTTAAAATAACTTAGTAGTCTTAAGTAGTAACTAACTCATTTAAAAGAGAATCAAAAAGATTTCACATTTTTAATACATACGCCCTTTCTCTTTTTCCATATTCAGTGAGATTCCTATATAATAAAGAGGAGAAGAATAGAAAGGATTCGATGCTATGAAAACGGAAGTCATCTCTATTGGAACGGAATTATTAATGGGTTATGTCGTAGATACGAACTCCAGTACCATTGCGAAAGAATTACTTGGGATGGGGATGGGGATTTACTATAGGCAAATTGTCGGAGATAATCCAAAACGTTTACGCGATTCTATCGAATTAGCTACTAAACGATCCGATATTATCATTCTATCCGGTGGCTTAGGCCCGACTAAGGATGATATTACAAAAGAAGTGGTCGCTGAATTCGTAGGGGACGAGATTATTTTAGATCCCAAGCAATTAGATAAAATCACAGGTTACTATAGCGACAAATACGATACGCTGCCTGATAATATGTACCGTCAGGCTCACACATTGAAAAACGGGACGACTTTCTTTAATGAAGTGGGTCTCGCTTGCGGAACAGCTTATGAACGCAAAAGAGAAGGGATGGACTCCCAGTACTTTATTCTTCTGCCGGGCCCTCCTTCTGAAATGACACATATGCTAAAGCATTACCTCAAACCGTATCTCATGGAACACGTGCAGAATAATGGTGTCATTGAGTCCCTTTACATGAATTTGTATGGTTTGGGTGAGTCAAGAGTAGCGGAACTGCTAGATGATTTAATTGAGAATCAGACGAATCCGACTGTAGCTATATATGCCAAACCGAGACAGGTTACTGTTCGTTTAACAGCTAATGCACCCGACTCTAAAACAGCTCTATCCTTAAACAAAGCTCTAGCCAAAAAGGTACTCGATTTGGTCGGGCCTTACTTTATAGGTTACGGAGAGGATCAAACCATTGAAGCGTTTGTTGTCGAACAACTAAAAGAAAGACAGCAAACACTCAGTGTGATAGAAGGCTTTACGGGAGGAGAAGTGATGGGCTCTTTAACTAAGATATCAGGGGTTTCATCTGTATTTTCCGGAGGACTGATTGCTTACACGAACAACAGCAATCATAAAGTGTTAGACTTATCTATAGAAACTGTAAATGAACAAAAAGTTAAAGAACTTGCTGAAAAAAGCTTGGAGAAATTTAATACTAATAGTGCGCTGAGTGTCATGGGTAATGTAGACTATAATGAAAACCAAAATCTCGCTTCTGGTACATTGCTTATCGCTTATGCTGAAAAAGGAAAAGAAACCCAGATGAAGGACTACCCTTTAACTGAGCGGCCGCTTGAAGTATTGCGTGTGATTGCTAAAAATGAGGCCTTTGCCTTTATGAATCAGTGCCTGAAACAGTCAATATGAGTATGTAAAAACCCCTTTTCATAAATGAGAAGGGGTTATGCTGTATCACTGCTTGTATTAATCAATAAGAGAAAAGCGAGCCTGTAAAATATCTTTTGTTACCGGTCCAACTACTCGCTCACTTATTAATCCTTTACTATCAATAAAGTAAGAAGTAGGGAGAGATTCAATTGAATAGAGGGTGGCAATGTCATCTGTCCCATACACATTTGGGAAAGTTAAATTCAATTCATCCATGAAAGAAGCCACATTGGCAATATTACTTTCTGAAGATGTGACATTCACACCCAGAACAACGACGTCCACTTGTTCTTCATAAAACTCCTGTAAATGAGGCATCTCTACACGACATGGCGGACACCAGCTGGCCCAAAAGTTTAAGAAAACTTTCTGACCTCTGAAGTCGGATAATTGCACAATGTTTCCTTCCATGTCCTGTAGCTCAAAGTCGTAGGCTATATTGCCTGGACTGATTCCGTACTGCATCATGCTCCCTTGACTAGCCACTGATTCATCAGTGTCATTAGTATCTGGGTCTATATTGTCCTCTTCAAATGATTCTTCGATTTCAACAGGGGTAGTAGTAGAGGCTTGTTCACGAACGGTCTCTTCTTCATTCAGTCCAATAACAAAGTCACCAATGATGAAGACAAACACCAGAGCCAGTAAAACCCATAACCCTTTTTTTAACATAATCTGCACTCCTTTTTAACCTAATAATTCAAACGGTGTTCCTTCTAGCCATTGAGCGAGAATTTCAGAAAATCGCTCCAGCATGCCAGTTGCCAGTAAGATACCCATGAGAATAATTAATACTCCGCCGAACTTCATGATTTTTTGGCTGTGAGAAAGTATTTTGTCCATTTTTCCAATGTAAAGTGAAACAAGCAAAAATGGAACAGTAAAGCCTATAATATATAGAGTCAAATATAAAGCAGGAGGAGAACCAGTAGATATCCCCATTAATAGTATGGATGAAAAAATAGGTCCTATACAAGGGGTCCACCCAGCTGCAAATCCAAGACCTATAAGAAAGCTAGATAAATAGCTAGTGGTTTGCCTCATTTTCAATTTTCTAGTATCTTTTAACAAAGAAGGAATTTGAAGCCAACCGGTCGTTACCAAACCAAGAATAATGATAAAAAGTCCAGCTATCCGTTGGAGGAAGGTACTGGTTGATCCAGTCATTAACTGGGTAAAGAAACTTCCTAAATAACTAACGCTTAGTCCCAGGCTGATATAGACGGTGGAGACTCCAATGATAAAGAAGATAGAATGGAGCAATACATTTTTTTTAAAGGCTTTCGATGAATTTTCAGTTACTTCTTTTACACTTTTTCCTGTAATATAAGAAAGGTATAGAGGTAAAAGAGGCAAGGTACAAGGCGACAAAAAAGAAATCGCTCCGGCACTCAATGCAGCCAATGCAGTTATTTCTGTTCCGATGACAGGTTCCTCCTTTTATAATAAAGTAAGCTTGTTAACAGGATAAATAAAGCAAACAGCGGAATAGGATAAAACACAAAATTTAAATAGATAACCGATTGGCCATAAGTTATGATTAAATGAATGAAGCCAATGATGAACAGTACGAACAGAGGATTCATCCGTTTTAAGAAAGGTGTACTGGACAACCCTATGATAATGACTATATATAAAAGAATAAATAAAACAGCCTGCACGTTTGAATAAGTATAATACAAGGAGAGATGGTTAATCAAACCAATAAAAGCAAAGAGTAAGCCGATGTTTCTAGCTTTGTCTGGGTGGTTCCAAAGTTTGTCACCATACTTCTTAACTCCCCATAGTATAATGAAAAAGGTTGCGATCCATACAACATTAGACGAAAAAAGCAAGATACGATAAGGGGTTGCCAGCACATCGTTAAAGTTCAAAATGAGGTTTGTTCCAAATAACAAGAGAACAAAATAAAAAACAACATCTGAAAAAGTGGACAACAAAGCTTTCTTTTCATGAGTTGAACCGTCTGAAAAAACGAACCAGAAAGTCATACTTAAGACAAGCGTAAGAATAGGCGTGAAAAATGGATTAGCCATGATATCTGTCAATAATGACACTCCTTTAAATCAATGGTATATCATATTGTTACAATATACCCTAGGGGGTACTTAGGAATATAGTACAGCTTTTTAATTCTATAGTCAAATGGGTCAAAAAATCAAAAGAGATGTTATAGGAAGTTAACAAGGAGGACTATGATGAAATTTTTACATACAGCCGACTGGCATATTGGGAAAATAGTCAATGAGTTTTCGATGTTGGAAGACCAGATTCATGTTTTACATCAACTCGTCGATAAGATAAAAGAGCTTGAAGTGGATGCCTTGATTATGGCGGGCGATTTATATGATAGAGCGATTCCTCCAAAAGAAGCGGTGGTTTTAGCGACAGAACTCTTTAATCGACTGATAAAGGAAGCTGGGATTCCAGTTTTAGTTATTGCCGGAAATCACGACAGTAATGAACGGTTAGAATATGGGTCAGAATTACTGGCTTCCAGTGACCTTTTTATCGAAGGAACCGTTAAAGAGTCTGTTCGAAAGGTTACGATTAAAGGCGTCAACTTTTATCTTCTGCCTTTTGCCGATCATGTCACTATAAGGCATGTGCTTGAAAACGAGGAGATAAGAGATTTGCAGGATGCAGTAAGAGAACAGGTCAAGACTATCATCAATGAGATGGATACGGATGAAGTGAATGTATTGATTGCCCATGGGTATGTTGTGAACGGTGGAAAAGACTCCCTTGAAGAATCGGAATCTGAACGCCCGTTAAGTATTGGAACAGCAGAATATGTGGATGTGGATGTATTTGAAGCTTTTGATTATGTGGCATTGGGTCATCTGCATAAAGCACAGAAAGTAAAATATGACAAAGTAAGGTATAGCGGCTCTCCTTTGAAGTACTCGAAATCAGAAGTGAATCATAAGAAACAGCATCTTTTAGTTGATTTAGAAAAAGATCGGTTACGGGTTGACTTTATAGAGACTGAGCCTTTGAGAAACATGAAAACAATGAGAGGACACTTCAAGGACATCATGCAAGGAGAGTCTGACGATTACGTCTTTTTTGAACTAGAAGATACGCATTATGTTATGGATGCGATGAATCAGTTACGCAGACGCTACCCTTACGCAATGGGGTTGGAGTATGTAGCTCAAAAAGAAACCGAACAAGCAGGAACAATTGATAAACAGCGCGCTATAGAAAAGAAAAATATGGTCGAGCTGTTTGAGGAATTTTATAGCGAGTACAAAGACACCCCACTGGATGATGAGCGCAGAGCTGTCGTAAACGGAATATGGGAAGACGTTCAAAAAGAAGAGGACATTTAATAAGAACATAAGAAAAAGACTTATCCTGAGATAAGTCTTTTTCACTAGTTTTCTTATAAGAAATAAGGGTCTTCCATTGGATCAATAACAGATTTAGGATCAGGATAGTTTGTATCGCGTCCTTCAGGTCCTAAGTCTCTTGATGTTTCTGGATGAGCCGGTTCTGTAACGACGTTTAAGTCTTCGAATCCACGAGCATTCGCTTCTTCGTTAGCTTTACGCGAATTACGAGGTGTTGGTGTCAAGTCTACTGAGTTGATATCAATGCCTAAAGCATCGGCTACTCCTTTTCCGTACTCAGGGTCTGCCTGGTAGCAGTTGTTAATATGACGGTGTTTAATTTGTAACGTACTGTCACCCATATTGCGTGCTGTATTTTCGAAAAGAACGAGTTGTTGTTCTTTAGTCATACGACGGAATAATTTACCTGGTTGAGTGTAGTAGTCGCTGTCGTCTTCACGGAAGTCGTGATACCCAATGTCTCCACCTTCAAGCATGGATTCTTTTAAGTCACGACGGTCTGTCCAGTTTCCGTAAGAGTTAGTCGCTACAGAGTTTTCACTTCCTCCGTTACCGTCCACACGCATAGCGCCATCACGGTGGTTCGTGTGAAAGTTTTGTACCCCACGAGGGTAGTTAACCGGAATTTGGTAGTGGTTGACACCTAAACGGTAACGTGCAGCGTCGCCATAAGCAAAGACACGAGCCTGCAACATACGGTCTGGTGATAAACCAATACCTGGTACTAAGTTTGCAGGCGTGAAAGCCGCTTGCTCTACATCTGCATGATAGTTATCCGGGTTACGGTTTAATTCAAATTCTCCGACTTCAATCAATGGGAAGTCTTCTTTATACCAAGCTTTAGTTAAGTCAAATGGGTTGTAATCCAAGTTTTTCGCTTCTTCTTCCGTCATCACTTGAATGTACATTTTCCATTTAGGGTATTCGCCTTGCTCAATCGCATTATATAAATCACGCTGGTGTGATTCGCGATCTTGAGCAATAACCATTTCAGCTTCCTGGTCTGTTAAGTTTTGAATCCCTTGTTGAGATCTATGGTAGAATTTAACCCATACACGTTCGCCTTCAGCGTTAATTAAGCTGTACGCGTGTGAGCTTGATCCGTGCATGAAACGGTAAGAAGAAGGCACACCGCGGTCACTCATAACAACAGTGACTTGGTGTAGAGCTTCCGGTAATGATGTCCAGAAATCCCAGTTTGTGTTTGCACTTCTCATATTCGTACGAGGGTCACGTTTAACCGCACGGTTTAAATCGATAAAGTGTTTAGGATCTCTGTGGAAAAAGACAGGTGTATTATTACCAGCTAAGTCCCAGTTCCCTTCTTCCGTATAGAATTTAAGGGCAAATCCACGAATATCACGCTCAGCGTCAGCTGCACCACGTTCACCGGCAACAGTTGAGAAACGGGCAAACATTTCAGTTTGTTTGCCAACCTCAGAAAAGATTTTGGCTTGCGTGTATTTAGTGATGTCGTTGGTCACTGTAAATGTACCGAATGCACCAGAACCTTTGGCGTGCATACGACGCTCAGGAATGACTTCACGGTTAAAGTGAGCATTCTTCTCAAGCAACCAGTGATCTTGTAGTAAAGTTGGTCCTCTTTGACCAGCAGTTATGTTTGCTTCATCATCTACGACAGGGGCTCCATTATTTGCATGCATTTCGCGAGTCTTGTCGCCTACTCTTTGGTTACGGCTTTCTTCTAATGAAGTCAAACCGTTTTTTTCCATAGGGTTTTTCATAAATGAATATCCTCCTTATAATAATAAAAATAATTTGGATGTGCTATTCTCAATTATGTATAAGCATTATCAATAAGAATGGCTTAATCAAAATTATTTTTAACATCCAACTTCAACAGTAGCATATTTTTAACACAAAATAAAGCCTTGAATGAACAATTCAAATAGTGTACTCATTTTAAATTAAGTACCAATTAATAATTGTTATTATCGAACCTATATTGTCATACCTATTTGAAACACGTTATAATAAACTAACTCGAAATGGACTGAAAAGGAGATCAATACATGCGCCCTTTAAAATTAGTTATGAATGCCTTTGGACCGTATAAAGAGAAAGTGGAAATAGATTTCACTCAATTCACCCAATCCTCTCTTTTTTTAGTGAGCGGACCAACGGGAGCTGGAAAAACAACGGTATTTGACGCAATCGCCTATGCCTTGTTTGACGGAGGCAGTGGCGATACCCGAGAAAAGGATACCTTTAAATCTGATTTCTCAAAAGACACGGACTTATGTTATGTGGAATTAGAATTCGAACTCGGAAAAGAACGGTACTTTATACATAGAGAGCCGACCCAAACGGGACCTGGTAAACGAACGAAAACGAAACAGATTCAATCCAATGTAGAGTTTCGTTACAACGGAGAAGTCCTCACTAAGCAGAAAGAAGCGAATGAAAAAATAGAAGAACTGATTGGCTTAACGTATGATCAGTTCCGCCAAATTGTGATGCTGCCACAAGGGGCTTTCAAAAAAATGCTGGAATCGGACAGTCGGGAAAAAGAGACGATTTTTCGAAATATATTCCAAACGGATATTTTCCAGTCAGTCGAAACCCGATTAAAAGAAAAAGCGCGAGACTTAGCTAAACAAAGAGAACAGTATGCTCTGTCCTTAGAACACGCTTATTCACGGATTGAAACAGAAGGCAATGAAGCGTTGGAAAAAGCGATTGAACAGATGGATACAGGAACGGTTCTTATCGAGCTAAGGGAGCTTATTGAAAAAGAAGAAACAGAATTAGAAAAAGTCAGAAAAGAATTGGTGAATGACCAGGAAGAGAAAATCAAACAAGATAAAATCCTGGACATGCTGACTCGCAAAGAAGAGCTGGATAAGGAAAAGGAGGCATTAGACGAGTTAGCAAAGACAGTCAAAAGTTATGAGGAACACCTCCAGTGGCACGATCAAGCCGTCAAACTGGCTGAAGCGCATAATGAAATCGCTGAGACGAAAAAAGAGAAAGAGGATAAAGAAGCCAGGCTTATTCGTTTAGTCGGTTTGAAAAAGGAATCCGAAAAAGATCTTACCTCTTTAGAAACAGCCCTAAAAGACATTCAAGAAGAAGTCAGTCAATTAGATGACGTACGGCAAGCTATACAGCAATTAAAAGAAGAACAGAAACAGATGGCGGCTTTAAAAGAGAAGAAAGAATTTATTCAAAGCTTAAAACAGCAGCACGTCGCGAATAAAGAATCCAGACAAAAGCTAGAGGCTAGTTTGGAAAAACTATCTCAAGAGATTCAAACGTGCCGGACACAGCTGGAGGCTTTGAATGCCCTCAAAACGAACCTGCCGAAACAGTTAAAAGCGATTAATGAGAAAAAAGAAGAGCGAGCAGAACTGAGGAAACGATTGGACGGCTTAAAAGAACTCTGTGCCCTTCGGGATAAAGGAGCAGAGGTTAAAGAAGACTTTTCAAAAGTGAATCATCAGCTTTCTGACGTGCGAGAGGAATGGCAGACAGCCAAAACGAGCTACTTCAGTAATTTAGCTGTTGTATTGGCCGGAGAACTGGAAAACGACAAAGAGTGTCCGGTATGTGGTTCAACAGACCATCCCAAAAAAGCGCACGCAACGGAAGAAGATGTGACCAAAGAACAGGTCGATGCGCTTGAAAGCCAAAAGAACCGTCTAGAAAATGACTATAACCAGCTTGGCCTGCGTCTCGAGCATTTATCAGATGAAGCCACAAAATTATGTCAGACATTCGATGTCGAGTCTGAAGAAGCCTCCAAAGCCTATGATGAAACACATGAAGAGCTTGAAGGTGTCAATCAAGTTCTTTCTCAACTTGAAAAAGAATTGGCTGAACATGAGAAACAATTAGAAGAAGAAACGGTTTATAAAGAAAAACTTGAAGCGGATCAAAAAGAGGAACGCGAACTGTCTCTTTTACTTCAAGATAACCAGTCCCACTTGAAACAGCTGGAAAGCAGACTGGAAGAAGTGGAAGTAGAATGCGTTGAGCTGGAAGCACAATTAAACTATGAAACAGAAGAAGCGATAAATAAACAAATCAAAGCCCATGAGGATCACATTAAAGAAGTAGAGACTAAACTCTCCGACAATCAAAAGGCTATTCGAAAAACAGAAACTCAATTGTCTTCTACTTTAAAAGAAATAGAGATGACGGAAGAACAGATTGAAGCATTAAAGGAAAAACTGACTTCTAAAAAAGAGTCTTTCACCCAAGTAATGGCAGAAAGTGATTTAGATGAGAAATATGAATCAGCCCTTTTAACAGATGAAAAAGTCGTGTCTATGAAAGATGAAATCGCAGATTATAAAGAAAAAAGAGCGGTTCATACGTCTCGCCTGCATGAAACCACAGCCTTTTTAGAGAAGGAAAAAGAAGTCTTATCCATAGACGAGCACGATCAAAGGTTAGAAGCTATAAAAGAAATCATGCCTCAAAAAGAAGAGTTAAGAGACCGGTTAGTCAGGGTGTCGAGCCAGAATAAGGAAGCAGAAGCATCCATTGCTCAGTTTAAAGAAGAAAGTGAAAAAATTGAAAAAGACTACCAGGTCTATGGAGAATTATCCCGTATGGCATCCGGTTCTAAAGAAACGGATTATGTTTCCTTTGAACGGTATGTGCTGGGGATATACTTCGAAGAAATCCTTCAAGCTGCCAACGCGAGGTTAACTCACATGACGAATAACCGCTTTGCTTTACATCGCAAAATTGAAAAAGCAAAAGGAGCCGGACCTCAAGGCTTGGATATGAATGTTTTCGATCATTACACCGGAAAACTTCGAGGCGTGCAGACCTTATCAGGAGGAGAAACCTTTAAAGCCTCTTTAGCCTTGGCTTTAGGACTAAGCGACGTGATTCAAAGCCAAAGCGGAGGGGTCAGAGTAGATACGTTATTTATTGATGAAGGGTTTGGAACCTTGGATTCTGATTCACTCGATATGGCTATTCAAACCTTACTCGAACTACACAAAAATGGGCGCATGGTCGGGATTATTTCCCATGTGGATGAGCTGAAAACCCGTATTCCGTCTCATATTGTCGTAGAAAAAACATCAGCCGGAAGTCGAGCCTATGTCAGAACAGGGTAATAGTGACTACTCAGTGAAAAAAATCCAATGAGTGGGTAGACTACCTGCCCCATAGTGCCCACTCAGATGGTTTTGCTGTATTGAGTGGGCAGAATAGGTGCCTTATAGTGCCCACTCGAACCCTTAGACTATAACGAGTTGGTAGAAACAAAAATTCAATAGAGATAGAAGGAAGAGCCAAATGACAAAACAGTGGAAAGCAATGATACTAGAAACAATTAAAGAGGTTAGACCCGAATTACAAGAGTTAAGTGAGTACATTTACGCCAACCCGGAATTGGGTCACGAAGAATATTTATCCTCTCAAGCTCATGTGGCGTTACTTGAAAAGCATGGCTTTGAAGTGGAGTACCCTTACCTTGGCATCGACACAGCCTTTAAGGCCGTCTATAAAGGAAAGACTGACGGGCCTACTATTGCGTATTTATCTGAGTATGATGCGCTTCCTGGTATTGGGCATGGATGTGGGCACAATTTGTTGGGTGCTACAGATACGGGAGCGGGGCTTGTTTTATCTAAACTAGTGGATGAAGTAGGAGGAACGGTGGTTGTTTTAGGTACGCCGGCTGAAGAAACAAACGGAGACAAGGTCACAATGGCGGATGCTGGAACCTTTGATCAGGTGGATATTGCTTTTTGTACGCATCCATCTGACGGGTATTACGCGAGTGGGACATCTATGGCTATGGAAGCTATTGCTTTTAACTTCTATGGGAAAACGGCTCATGCAGCGGCTGCGCCTTTCGAAGGTATTAACGCCCTTGACGGGTGCTTGAATACCTTCAATAGTATTAATTCCCTTCGCCAGCAAATCCATCCGACAGCTCGTGTTCATGGCGTCATTACTCACGGAGGAGAAGCCGCAAATATTATCCCTGAGTTTGCCCGAGCTGAGTTTTATGTCCGTGCCATGGATATGCCTTACTTGAATGAGTTGCGTGAAAAAGTGATTCGCTGCGCTGAAGCCGGTGCCTTGGCCGCAGGATGCCGCATGGAATGGGAGTATTACGAAACAGGTTATAAGAATATGATTACAAACGAAACCTTATCCAAGCGTTATAACGATAATATGAAAGAGTTAGGCATTGAGATGTTAGTGGATGAGCGGGATTCCATGGGATCGATGGATATGGGGAATGTCAGTCAGGTCGTTCCGGCAATCAATCCTTACTTTGAAATCACGAATGGGAAAGCCATCTCTGCTCATACGGTAGAGTTTAGAGACTGCACTAAAACAGAAGAAGCGTATGAAGCGATGGAAAAAACAATAGAAGGACTCACTTTAACAGCCTTGGACTTAATTCAGGACACGGAGTTATTAAAACAAGTAAAAAAAGAGTTTGCTGAGCAAGTCTAGTATGATTTCGTTTGAATTAGTATAAAGGAGCATGCTTATCAAAAAGAATAGACTTCATTCTTATATTGCTGTTTTCTCACTCGTTCTCCTGTTTGGAATAATAGGATATGATGTTGTCAATCGTCGTGAATTTCGAGAAGGTTACAGTGCTTTATTTATTGATGAACGGGAAGAAATCATCAGGTCGGATATTACGATTGATGAACTTGAAGATCTGGAATATCAATGGGGAAAATTGATAGGGATGGGAGATTTAGAAAGGTTAGCTACAATCGAGAGAATAAAAAGGACTATTGAAAATGACTAAAGGAATGAGGTAGAGAAATCTACCTCATTTATCGAAACTCCTATATTCATAATGAGTCAATAAAAAGAGGCAGAATTTTCTGCCTCTTTCTTCATATGGTTTTAGAATAACTTGCCTGGATTCAATCGATTATCCGGATCAAATACGGCTTTTATTTTACGCATATAGTATAGGTTGACAGGAACTGTCATTTTTTCTAAATACTTTTTCTTCACTATACCAATACCGTGTTCGGCTGAAGGCAGGCCACCTAGTTCTTGCACTTTCTGATATAAATCATCTAGTAAATGAGACCGCTTTTCTAGCCATTCTTCCTCGCTTAATTCGCCTTTCATTAATACAGTGTGTACATTTCCGTCTCCTGAATGCCCAAAGTTAATGACACCAAGACCGTGTTTATCTTGCAGTGCTTTGGTGTACCGAACTAACTCTGCAAATTGATTAATGGGAACGACTTCATCCAACATCTCATACTGGGTAAAAGCCATGAGACCGATTAATATAGCATCTCGTAAAGCCCAAGCTTTTTCGGCTTCCTCTTCTGACAAAACATGAGTCTCAAGGGCTAAATTGTTCGTCGCTGCTTTGACTGAGCCCGCCCGTCCTTCTAATTCCTTAGAATCATTTCCGTCTAAAGTCATCAGCAAGTAAGCTTCTCCTGCTTGTGTTTGAAGAGGGTACCCTAAGTGTTGTTCAGCGTAATAAAGGGCTTCTTTTTCAAACAATTCAATTCCAGAAGGGTCAGCCCCGCTAGCTAAGATAGCCAGTGCTCCATCTGTTGCTTTTCCTACATCTTCAAAGGCAAGTAAAATGGAAGTACTCGCTCTTGGCAAGGGAATCAATTTTAACTTTATTTGAGTGGTAATGCCTAACGTACCTTCAGAACCAATGAATAAATCTTTCAAGTCATAGCCGGAACTGCTTTTAATGTTCATGCTGCCAAGAGTCATATCTTCTCCACTGGGTAAAACAACCGTCATTTCACGGACGTAATCCCGAGTCGTACCGTATTTAACAGCTCTTAAACCACCTGCATTCGTCGCTACATTGCCCCCAATAGAGGAATGTTTAGAAGCAGGATCAGGGGGATAGAAGTAGCCTTTTTTCTCTACATAGTCATGAATATCTCCAACTAGTACACCAGGTTCAACTGTAAGAGTTAACGTCTCTTCATCTAGTTCACCAATCTGATTCATAAGATGCACATCAATAATCAATTCATTTCCTTGGATAGGAACTTGAGAACCAGCCACACCTGTTCCAGCTCCTCTAGCTAGAATAACTAAGTTTTCTTGTTTAGCAAATTGAACTAATGCCACCACTTCTTCGTGTGTTTGCGGTAGGGCAACGCCGTAAATAGGTGGAATGTCTTTCACATAAGGGTCTTCCAAGTATTGACTGGGGACATCCTTTCCCAAAAATAACCGGTCAGAATCTTGAATAATCTCTTTAATAGTTAACATAAATACCCTCCAAATCGTTCTAGTATACAGAATACTTCACATATTCAGTCTTTTCTTAACGCTTTCATCATATCGCTGAAAAAGCTTTTTGTCTATTCTTTTAAGTATTTAAGTAACTTAATTTCACATGCTGAAACATTTCTAAATATTGCTTTTGAGAATGTAAGCCTATATGATTAAATTACAAAAAATAAAGGAGTTTTTACTTATGTCAAAGAAAATTATAGAATCAGCTCAAGCCCCACAAGCTATCGGACCGTATTCTCAAGCTGTCGTTCATGGAGACACGGTTTATGTTTCGGGTCAATTACCTATTGATGCAAAAGAAGGGAAAATAACGGCCACAACAATCAAAGGCCAAACAGAACAATCCCTCAAGAATGTTCAGTATATTTTGAAAGAACACGGACTAGACCTATCTCATGTGCTGAAAGTCACGGTCTTATTATCAGATATAGGGAATTTCTCAGAAATGAACGAAGTATACGCAGAATTCTTTCAAGAGCCTTATCCAGCTCGTGCAGCCTATGAAGTTGCTAATTTACCTAGCGATGCTTTAGTTGAAATTGAAGTGATTGCAGGGAAATAGGTCCCCAGTTGAATTGCTTTTAGACAGAAGAACCGTTACTATTAAATAGAATACTTACTATTTATAAGGATGAGGTGCTGTTTTGAAAATTGAAGTATGGTCAGATTTTGTCTGTCCCTTTTGTTATGTCGGAAAACGCATTTTAGAAAATGCACTGGAGAAATTTGAGCACAGTGACGACGTGGAAGTCACCTTTAAAAGTTATGAACTTGATCCCACTTCTGTCAGTGATGAATCTGTTCATTTTGAAGAAGAATTAGCTAAAAGGAAAAATATGTCTTTAGATAATATAAAAGAAATGAATGAGAGCATTATATTGCGTGCAAAGGAAGTAGGATTAGATTATAACTTTGACAACATGAAACAAACCAATACATTGGATGCGCATCGTTTAATGAAATACGCAGACACTCAAGGTAAGGGCGAGGCCTATACAGAGCGCGTTTTGAAAGCTCACTTTGAGGAGTCCGAATTCATTGGTAGTCAGGATACTCTCGTGCGTTTAGCCACTGAGGTTGGTTTAGATGAATCAGACTCTCGCGGAGTACTTGAAAGCGGAAAGTATTTAGATGAGGTACGGGCTGATCAGGCGGAAGCCACACAGCTGGGCGTGCAAGGGGTGCCGTTTTTCGTGATAAACCGGAAGTATGCTGTTTCCGGGGCTCAACCTGAAGAGTTGTTTCTTCAGACTTTAGAAAAAGTATGGGCTGAAGAAAACTAAAAGAGATACTCTAGACAGTTTTGAAACGAATTGCTATACTATAATGAAATGAATAGTAAAGCTGAAGTATTGCCACCGGGTAATACTTTCATAAACGCTCGGCTCCACACCGTTAGGTCATAGAAGGTGTGGGGGCCTGGCGTTTTTTATATTTCAAAAGGTATTAACTCCCTTCAGGGCTAGACGAGAGCATCGAAGGGAGTTTAAATCCATCATTAACTCCCTTTATCAAAATAATTTAAGCTGAAGGGAGATAAGTGTCCGAAAAGTCTTAACTACTATCTCAAGTGAAACGAAAGAGTGAAAAAAATGGAGAACCAGACTGTTAAATTAAAATCATCAACGAGTTTGTTCAAAAACTTTGTAAAGTATGCCTCTCTTAATATGATAGGGATGCTTGGTGTGTCTTTATTTATATTAGCTGACACCTTTTTTATAGCAAACGGGGTAGGGGCCGATGGATTAGCTGCATTAAACCTCGTGCTGCCAGTCGTTCAGGTGATGAATGGACTCGGCTTAATGATAGGGATGGGGGCAGCCACTCGTTTTTCCTTAACGAAATCTCAGGAAGATACTCAAACTGTGAATGTTCGATTTAGTATAGCGGCTTATGTCCTGTTGTTTTTATCTCTAGTATTATCCATAATCGGCCTGTTTTTCTCACGCCCTTTAAGTGCCTTTCTAGGAGCTGATGGGAGTACATTAAATTTATCCACTACATATGTCAGGTGGATGCTTTCTTTTGCGCCTTTCTTTATGTTTAATTTATTTATTCAATGTTTTGTTCGAAATGATGGGAATCCAGGCTTAGCTATGAAAGCTATGCTTATTGGGAGCTTCTCTAATATTCTGCTGGATTACCTCTTTATCTTTCCGCTTGGATGGGGAATGGCTGGTGCAGCATCGGCTACAGCTTTCTCTCAAATAATCAGTCTCGGCGTCATGAGTATGCATTTCTCAACTGGGAAAAACACCTTTACACTTTTAAGATTAAATGAATTAAGAAACCATCCCGTTTGGTCAGAAAAGAAGCAGGAGTTAAAAGAAATATTGAGCCTTGGTTTCCCTACTTTTTTATCTGAACTTTCATTAGGTGTTATTTTGCTGTTATTTAATAGTTTACTTCTAGCCGTTAGAGGAACCATCGCTGTTTCGGCATATGGAATCATTGCGAACTTATCGATTGTGTTGACTGCTTTGTTTAATGGGTTGGCTCAAGGAGTGCAGCCTTTAATGAGCTTGACTTATGGAGAGAGCAGAGAAGAGGGGGAGAGTGAATCGAATGAAGTGCGTACCTTATTTCGCTACGGTGTTGTGACTTCCTTGCTCTTAGCCTTCCTTTTATATGGACTGATTCTACTTTTCCCTGAATCTATCGTCAGTCTATTTAACAATGATAATATTCCAGAGCTGACACAGATTGCCGTAAGAGGCTTAATGATTTATTTTGCGGCTTACCCTTTTATCGGTCTGAATATTTTTATCGCTAACAGTTTATCGGCTATCAACCAACCGAAACGCGCTTTGATTATTACGCTGTTACGCGGCTTTTTATTGGTTATTCCGGTCACACTTGTATTGGCCTACTTCTTTGAAATAACAGGTATTTGGGCATCGGCTCCTCTATTTGAAATGCTGACGGCACTTGTAGCGATTTACTTCTGGAACACAAAGAAAGCGAAAAAGACAGGATAGATAAACGGAATCAATTGTATACATGCTATCCCTCCTATATACTAAATGAGTAATTATATATAATTTAATTCATGATGAAAGAAGAGATATCTATGTGGGATTGGTTTGTGGGGTTGAGCCCGACGATGCAAACATTGCTAGCGACATTATTTACATGGGGAATGACTGCAGCAGGGGCCTCCCTTGTGTTTACGGCAAAGCGAGTGAATCAGAAAGTGATGGACGGTATGCTTGCCTTTGCAGGGGGAGTCATGATTGCAGCGAGTTTCTGGTCTTTGCTTCAGCCAGCTATTGATATGGCTGAAGATGGTCCGGTACCTTCATGGATTCCAGCAGCTGTTGGATTTATGCTGGGCGGGTTGTTCTTGTGGGGAGTAGATAAGCTGTTACCTCACTTACATCCAGCCCTCGATCAAACGGGATCCGAATCAGGAAAAAGAGGAGCAGAAGGGATTCGTCCTGAAAGTTACCGTAGAAGTACTTTACTTGTTTTAGCTATCACCCTTCACAATATACCCGAGGGGTTTGCGGTAGGGGTGGCCTTTGGAATGGTGGCTCAGACAGGGGACATGTCTCAACTGATTGGAGCCGTTACATTGGCAATTGGGATGGGACTTCAAAACTTTCCAGAAGGAACTTCTGTATCCATGCCCCTGAGACGTGAAGGGATGTCAAGAGGCAAGGCTTTCTGGTATGGGCAGTTATCAGGTTTTGTTGAGCCGGTTTCGGCTTTACTTGGATTATGGTTAGTGTCTTTCGTTCAGCCGCTGCTTCCGTATGCTTTGGCTTTTGCCGCAGGAGCCATGATATTTGTGACAGCTGAAGAAGTCATACCGGGTTCTCAGGAAAATGGCAACAGGGACTTGGCAGCTATCTGGTTAATGATTGGGTTCACCGTTATGATGATACTAGATGTTGCTTTGGGATAACAGCATACAAAAAACTCACTCTTAACGGGAGTGAGTTTTTATTCATCACAGACACCCATTTCTCTCTGGTAATGTCTTATCCCTTCATTAAATTGTCGCAAGACACTATCGGGTACAATTTGATCAAGATAGTCGGTAATATTTTTAAATGTTTCGTCAAAGGGGTTACTGCCCCCTACCCGTTTCTTTTTTCCTTTAGCATAAATGGTTAGAAAGGTATAGCCTCCATCCATTGAACCTACGTTGCTCAAATCTTTTGGGAGAGAATAGAAATCACTTGCTTCAACTAGTACCTGTAATACTTCTAAATCTTCAGCAGGCACTTCAAAGTTAACTATACGCGGAGCTTCTCGGTCAATTCCAATAGATGTATTAATCGGCGTAGAGACAGTTCCTTTGCTGTCTTTAAATAGAGTAATATGAGTGGAATATAAATTATAGGTTAGATCTGGTCCATATGAACCATATTCGTATACAACATAAGGCTTGTTTTCGTTTGAAAAAGTAAGGGGTGTTGATTTGGAAAAAAAGGGAGTAGGCAAAAATAAATGAGATAATGGCATGGTGCTTAAACTCCTTTTAATAGGTTTTTATCAAAGAAATCATACCGTAGTGATGGGATAGTATACAATTGGCTGAGGCTATTAATAGCTATCAAATCGGAAATAGTATAGAATTTGATTACACAGAAGAAAGAGGTGATACTATGTTCAAAGCTTTTATATTTGATGTAGATGGCACATTAATCGATACTGAAAAAGCAGCTATCAGTGCCTTACAAGCTGTTTTGTCTGAAAAGGGAAAAGAATATACGAAAGAAGAACTAGCCTTTGCTTTTGGCTTGCCTGGTGTAGAGTCATTAAAAAAATTAGGGATAGAAAACCCTGAAGAAGTACAAGTAGAGTGGGCGGAAAGAATGATTTCAGACTATTCAAAGGACATGCAGTTATTTGATGGAATAGAAAAAGTGTTACACAAACTGGCTAAACAAACAGTCCGACTAGGTATTGTCACTTCGAAAACAAGAGAAGAATACATTGAGCAATTCCAAGAATATAATATACATATGCTTTTCGAACAGGCTATCACAGCGGATGACACTGAAAAGCATAAACCGGATCCCGAACCATTGAAGGCTTGTTTAACCCGAATGCACACTGAGGCAAGAGATGCCGTCTACATCGGAGATACTCTTTATGACATGCACTGTGCTCAGAGTGCAGGGGTTAAGTTTGCCTTGGCATCGTGGGGAACGCGTTCGAGAGAAGAGTTTGTGGATGCAGATTATATTCTTGAAAAACCGAAAGATATTTTAAACTTATAGTCAAAAAAACTCACTCAGGCCACACCGAGTGAGTTTTATTAGTATGATTGAAAGCTTTATAATTTTAAAGCGCCTTCTGCTTCCGTAATAGATTCTTTATCCAAAGCATTGACTTGGCAGAAGTAGGTTAAGAAATTCTCCACTTCTTCACGTTCTTCGCCTGTTCTCATATCAATGATATCTTTCAGCATCTGTGCAACCCATATATTATCAAAGTAACGGTATTTACCGGAATTCCACGTGGTGCGTTCAGGGTAATTTTTGTTTTTGTAATAATTCCAGAAGAGCATTTTATCTGCTTCCTCATCCGTTAATTGGATTCTATATTTAGAATGAGCAGGAATCACTCCATCTTCGTTTGTGCTTCCTGAAAATGTTTCAGGAACCATAAACAGACCAAGAATCCGCCTTTCTGTTTCCTCTTGTTCTTCTTCTCTAGCAGTAAGGACAATAGCACTATTTGGACGTAAACGAGCGGCTCTGCTTGGTGTTCCTTTGTTCGCTCCGCTTTGAACTTTTCCAGTTGAAACCTCCCAATCAGAAAAGATGGTTTCTTGCTCTTCTTCATCCAACCAGAAAACAGCTTGAGAACTTTCGTGAAGGCGACCATTTTTTAATTTGCGTTTTTGTTTCTTAATAATTAACTTTTGTCGTCTTTCTTCTTTCTCTTCTCTTAATTGTTCTTCTTCCTCTGATTTCAACTGTTTGACAACTTTTTCCATTGATTGAGCCACAGCAGGATCTTTAAGTGAAATAAAGCTATCAAAGGCATCGGGATAAACGAATTCTTTCTTATCATTATCAAATTTAACCGTTAATATCGTGTCATTATGACTAACAATATGACCCTCACCAAAAACCTTATGTGTAATTTTCTGATTAGTTAAGTCCATTGAATCCTTCTCCTTATATGATATAGTCGGGTTAGATACAAAAAAACGCACTCAAAATCTATTAATAGACAATGCGTACGACTGCTAGCAATTAACATTTCCTTCACTATTATAACACACATCTTTGAAAAAGCGAAATTCACTCTTGACACAGCATACATCCTGTTGTATAATTTTTAGATTTTAGAAAGAAAAAGATCTATTTAAAAGTATGATATAGTTAAGGTAGATTATTTTGGAGGCGACACGCATGATTGAAGAAATAAAAAAGGGATTATTGAATTTTCAACACTTCACCTATAAGAAATATGAAAAACTGTACCAGGATTTGCAGGGAAGACAGAGTCCCCACACATTATTTATTGCCTGTTCTGATTCTAGAGTCAGTCCGGAAATTTTGACAGACAGTGATCCAGGAGAGGTCTTTAAGATTCGAAATATTGCCAATACGGTACCATCATTTGAATCCAGTCAGTATGATTTAACCACTGTCTCAGCCATTGAATATGCGGTGGAGGTATTAAAGGTAAAAGAAATTATCATATGCGGCCATTCCAACTGCGGAGGGTGTGCGGCTGCACTTTCCGGAACAGATCAATTGTCTCATTTACCTTATACACGAGACTACTTGAAACCTTTAGAGGAAGTTCGCCAAAAGATTGATAAGCTCATAACAGAGGAAGATTTAGAAAAGAAAGCCACATTGATGGAACAGATGAATGTGGTCGAACAATTGAAGCATTTAAAAGAATATCCATCCATTATGGAAAAGGTGCAAAAAGGAGATCTTGAATTAGAAGGGTGGCACTATGATATAGGGACGGGCCAAGTTCATGTATATGATGAAGCAGGCGAGGTATTTATAGACACAAACGCCTTCGATTCGGATTAACGCAATAGTGAAAGAAACTACACTATACAGGAGGTGTCTGCATGAAATTCGGTATGCGAAAACCAAGCGTAAAACGGTCACTAAAAGCACGAACAACAGGCCGTGTCAAACGTTCAGTTAAGCGAAAAGTTGTACCCGGATACGGGAAAAAAGGAATGGGCTGGGTTCGAAACCCTAAAAAGGCCGCTTACAATAAAGTATATAAGAAAACGACTTTTTCTTTCTGGGATTTATTCAAGTAAGGCCTGAGTACTCAATAGCGACGATTTGAAATGAATATGCTACCATACATTTAGTGAATGGATATACGAAAGGAAGTAGACTGAAATGAAAACCATAGCTATTGAAGCATTCGGACCAGCAGAAAATTTGAAACTAGTCACCTTAGATAAACCCACAATTAAAGATAATCAAGTATTGATAGAAACCTACGCCTTTTCGATTAATCCTGTCGACTGGAAGAGACGAGAAGGCTACATGGGCGGAGATTTTCCTATGGTATTAGGAGGCGATGTGGCAGGAGTCATCGTTGAAGTGGGGGCAGACGTGACGGACTTGAAAGTCGGAGACCGCGTATTCGCTAACGCCGCTCGAACCTATGCTGAATATGTGCGAGCAAGAGCCGAAGTGACAAGCATCATCCCTGACACCATTTCATTCGAAGAAGCTGCCTCCATTCCACTGGCCGGCCAAACAGCTTGGGAATCCTTGGTGGACAAAGGAAAAATAAAAGAAGGCGATGATGTCCTTATCCATGCGGGGGCTGGGGGCGTCGGATCGTTAGCCATTCAACTAGCTAAACATTTCGGTGCCTATGTCTCAACGACAGCCAGCAAAAGCAATGAAGAATTTGTCATATCACTAGGAGCCGACCATTTTATTGACTACAAAACCGAAGCCTTTGAAGAAAAAGTAAAAGACTATGACCTCGTACTCGATACGATAGGCGGAGACACACTAGAAAAAAGCTACTCTGTCTTAAAAAAAGGCGGCCGATTGGTTTCACTGGTCCAGGAACCTGCCGAAGAAAAACTAAGAGAACATGGCATTGAAGGCATACAGTTCAGCATGAAGCCGACTGGTGCACGATTAAAAGAACTCACTACATTATTAGCCGAAAACAAACTCGTTCCAGTGGTCACTGAAGAATACCCCTTCACTGTTGAAGGAGTAAGAGAAGCCCATAAGCAAAGCCAGTCAGGACACACACGAGGCAAGTTAGTTATTAAAGCAAAATAATAAATAAAGGGACTGGGAAAAAACTCAGTCTAAATAAATCAGCCCAGCCATTTATGTTAAAAAATAAATGGCTGGG
>NZ_BAAACW010000089.1:0-1055 GCF_039521845.1 Alkalibacterium iburiense | reverse complement strand
AAAACTTAATCAAAACGCAAATTAATTTGGTAAAATAGCCTCTAAAATCAGAGGTATGAATTATTCAGGATGAACTTAATAACTTAAATAAATTGAGTAGTTATTATGAAAAAAGTGAATTAAATGAAAGAATAAAGGAAATAAGAAATGGTTTTCAAGCTAGAATTCCTGCTTTTGAAAGATTAGCTATTATTTATGAAAAACAAAAGGAATATACCAAAGCAATAGAAGTGTGTGATGTAGCTATAGAATATTATGGAAGTTTAGATATGGATGAGACAATTGATGGGTTTGAACGTAGAAAAATTAGATTAGTGAATAAAAAAGATAAAGTTAGTTAAAAACCGTATTTATTATAAAAATGCAAAAGTGTTATGGATAGAAGCGTTTTGAGTACTGAAAGTATATAGTTAGCTTGCCTGTAAATTAAAAAAGTCTCTAAGAATCGAGAGGTTTCTGTTAAAGCAACTATATAACTATAAATGTTGATGTGAAGGAACTCAGTTGAGTCCCTCAACTCAATGCAAGGCGAAAGCCTCACTCGGGAATAGATTATCTCTGAGTGGGGCTTTATGTTATTGGATTGTAGATTGATAACACCACAAGGATATGATTGAAAAATAACATTAGAATTTAAACGATCAGCGTTATAAACTAAAAAGAAATAGAAACCTGAAAAAGTCTTTAAAATGTAGTAAGGTGGGAGATGTGAAGAATAGAAATGGAGAGATTTGAGATGCTACCACTTATAGGAATTACTGGAAATACGGCTTATCAGGAGAACGCTGCTTTCCCTGAGCCTCTACACATTAATTACTCCCCGCGTGATTTTTCAAAAGCCATCACTGAAGCAGGTGGGCTTCCTGTCATTATTCCAATTAATAATCCGGATTTAATAAAAAAATATGCTGAAGTAATTGACGGCCTCGTTTTAGCAGGCGGTCAAGATGTCTCACCTCATCTTTATGGTGCAGAGAAGAGGGAAGTGTGTTTTGCAAGATAAATGTTTAGAAAATTGCAATGAAAAGTTAAGAACTTTGCCAACCACTTTTAGT
>NZ_BAAACW010000088.1:0-946 GCF_039521845.1 Alkalibacterium iburiense | reverse complement strand
CCACTTGATTTTTTCAATTAAATACATGATAATTTGAAGTAGATTAGGCATCTCTTTTCTCTCCTTTTAATGGGTTTTCGACGACTTCATTTTATCAAAAAGGGGAGGGAGAGGTGTCTTTTCGTATTATTTGTTGTAATAACAACCTTTAAAGTAGATAAACAGAGTAAAAACAGTAAAAAATTTGTAAATACGTGGAGAAGGAGGGAGGATTTTAGATGAAGCATAGATACCAAACTCAGTGGATGTTTTAAATCCGAAACGATGATAGTAATTTGGATCGCCTTCAACAATAACCCCTTTAAATCCCATTACTGTAGCTATACCAATAGCTTTTGTAACCATCATTTTCCCAACACCTTGTTGTTGATAATCAGGAGAAACACAGACTGGTGCCAGCAACAATAGTTCGTTTGTATGTTTCTGATTTAATGGGAATCGTGATAGCATACAATGAGCAATAAGGGTATTCTTTTTTTCTACTACAAAATCTAGTTTAGGGATATAATACTCAGATGATCTGATTTCTTTAACGAGCTTTTTTTCAATTTTTCCCTCAGAAAAAGAAGTCTGGCTAAAGACATCGAACACTAGTTCCTCAGTTAAGTTATATTCACGCGTGTCGGTTTGTCTTAACTTCATGAAAAGGCCTCCATAATTATATAAACTGACAGGACTCTCAGGCATAATATTAGCAAGAATGATATAAATAATTAAGTTAGCTGGTAAAATAGAAAAATTAAACGGATACCAAATGAGGATATACCGAAATATTCAGCAATCCCGCCACAAACACCTTGAAGCGCACGATTATTTCTTGAACGAGTTAGTTTTTTATCCATAACAAAATCACTCCGATATAGTTTAATTAAAGTATTGTGTTTTGCAAGATAAATGTTTAGAAAATTGCAATGAAAAGTTAAGAACTTTGCCAACCACTTTTAGT
>NZ_BAAACW010000087.1:0-9142 GCF_039521845.1 Alkalibacterium iburiense | reverse complement strand
GGTAAGAATGGAGTTCGTAGGAAGCCCCCACTTCAAAATGCGTCAGCATTTAAGTGGTGGGTAGTTCACTGGCTAACGCTTTTATATGTGCGATGTAAACCACTCCTAATCCATTAATCTATAGTAAATGATAACAGGAAAAGCCCGTTAAAAGCTACTAAAATTTGTTTTTACGCAAGTGCTTGACCCGTCTTGCCTCTATGTCTTTCTTGAAAATATCTCTGAAAAACTGGATGAAAGGCCCTAACAAGAAGGCCGTCACTAAGGTATTGACCCCTATCGTGGCGCCGAACAGAAAGCCAATCACCGAAAAGAGCGTATCTAAAATAACACGAGACACTCTAAAGGATAAGCGGGGAACCCGTTCCGCTAAAATAATCGGGAGAGCATCATAAGGCGCAATCCCTTCCTCAGCTTCAATATAAAGAGCGGCTCCCATAGCCAGACAGACAATCCCTAAAATAGAGAAAATCACTCGAACCACTAAATTTTCAGGCACACCAAAGGCTTGGGTATATAATGCCACTAAGACATCAGATAAGTTTCCTACAATAAAAATATTGAATAATGTACCAATTCCCACGAGCGACCGGTCCATAAAATAGATGAAGACCAGCATCAGCAAACTCGACACCATTATAAAGACACCAAATGCCATATTTAAAAAATCACTGACACCTAAATTAAAGGTCGTGTACGGATCCGTCCCCAAATCAGCCAGCCGGAAAAAAGTCACCGCAAGACTGATAAATAGAACCCCTATTAAAGAATAGGTTAACTTAATCTTTTTCATAATACCCCTCATTTTTTGTAAAATAGGTTTCAAATCATCTTATCTTAAAGAGACGAGTAAAGTCAATCCATATCAAACAGGGGTCTGAAAGAAGGATTAGCCGATCAGTCAATGATTAATAGGGGTCTCTTTTGAGGGAGTCCGGCTTGTCGTGCCACTCCAAGAACTCCATGCGGTGGCCAAAGAAGGCATACGTGTAAAAGCGTCTGGCTCCGGGCATATTGAAATCTTTCTCATACGGCAAGGCACAGGCATAGGGGACGCCGTCAACTTAGGCTGGAAACTCGCTTCTGTGATTCAGAATAATGCCGATTCTTCCTTGCTGAATACCTATGAAAGGGAAAGAAAGACCTTTGCCGAAACACTCGTTTCAACCACAGACCGGGTGTTCAAACAACTGGCCACTACTCAAAAGTGGAAGCAAACCGTAAGGGATCAGACCATTCCGCTGTTCGCTCAAGCTATGAAACGAAGTCAGGTGGTTAAGCGACTCGTGTACACCGTCCTATCCCAACGCTACATCACTTACGAGCCAAGCGAGCTGAACCAAGGGCATTATGGAAAAATAAAAGCAGGGATGAGGCTGCCTTATTCACATGGAGAAACACAAGAGTTCAAGAGAGAAGACGGCTGGCAGCTGCATGTCTTTCAGAAAGCAGACGAAGCGCTGATTAAAGAATGGGAGGACAGAGGCATACAGGTTGTTCAAAGAAAGTGGACCAATCAGACCAAATAGAACGGCTTTAAAACAGACGGTTACTATTTGGTCCGACCAGACGGTCATATAGGCTGGGTAGGGAAAGAGACTGAACTATCAGAGCTGGAATCGTATAGGAAGCAGTTTATAAAAAGAGCGTCCCACCTATGAGAGGCCACTGAAAAAGTGACTAAAAATTTGAATTTGAAAATCCGGAAAATTCTTTCTCCCACTTTCGTAGGTGAAACCATTGATAATAAGCATAGTTCCCACCACTTTATCAGCTAAAATTAACTCTTTTTTGGGAATGAGTTTTTATAGGATTTTCATTTTCGGGAAAATCGGACTTTTTCAGTGGCCTCACCTATGAAGGGCGTTCTTTTTGTAAACGTTTTTAAATAGTCGGATAGTTGTCAAATAGTTATAAAACACGAACATTAGAATATTCTAATAATTTTAATTTAAAGAATTGATATAAAAAAGAAGCCAAGTCATATATAATTCACTATAGTAAAGAGATAACCCGAATAATAAAAAGTTAGCGAAATCAAGCCTTTACATACTCTTTACAAAGATAGGATAGACGGGTAAATAAAAATAATGCTATACTGAAATGCTGCTCGGGAAAAAGCAGTAAAATATAAAAGGAGTGAATGGTGTGCAGGTAAAGTTTCAAGATGTGACGATGAGTTATGGAGACAAAGATGTATTAGAGAACATTAACTTCACTATTCCTGAAGGCAAGCTCGTTTCAATACTTGGACCGAGTGGATGTGGGAAATCAACAACACTGATGCTGATATCAGGTTTGACGTTTCCTTCAAGTGGGAATATTTATTTCGGGGACAATGAAGTCACGAAACAAGATGCTGTGAAGCGAAAAGTAGGAATGGTTTTTCAAAACTATGCTTTGTATCCTCACTTAACGGTCCTTGAAAACATTATGTTTCCTTTGAAAATGGAAAAGCGACCAAAGAAAGAACGAAGAGAACGCGCATTAGAATTAGCCAAATTAGTTCAAATTGAAGATCATGTAGACAAAAAACCAAGCCAGTTATCGGGTGGACAACAGCAGCGTGTCGCGATTGCCCGCGCTTTGGCGAAAGAGCCATCGATTTTACTGATGGACGAGCCGTTATCCAACTTGGATGCCCGTCTACGTATTGAAATGCGTGAAGAAATCAGACGCATTCAGCAAGAAACAGGTGTCACAACCGTTTTCGTGACACACGACCAGGAAGAAGCCTTGAGTATTTCAGACGAAGTCATGGTTTTGAATGCCGGAGCAATTCAGCAAAACAGTGACCCTATTACCTTATACAAAAAGCCAAACAATTTATTTGTAGCCAAATTCTTAGGCACACCGGTTATCAATGTTTTGGATGTCGCATCAGACCCAGTGACTCGCAGCCGCTTAGCGATTCCTGAAGACAGAAAACAAGAAGTCGCAAGCATTGGTGTACGTGCAGAAGATATTATTGCCACAGCATTGCCTGAAGAAGCCTTATTCACAGGCATCGTCAGCCATGTCGCGCGAGTCGGAAAAGACATCACCGTTCACGTCGTCAATGGGGACACCGAATGTGTCGCGACGGATTTAGAAATCATTCCAGAAGAAGGAGACGAAATCTATTTAACGGCAGCGACTGAAGACATTCATTTCTTTAACAGTGAAAATGAAGTAGTGAGAATGGAGGACGTCCATGCTTGAAAAGCCAACCCTGAAGAGTTCGCTTAAGGCGCTCCTTTACATGGCGCCCATGCTGGCCATTATATTAACCTTTAACATCTACCCGATATTTCGTTCATTTATGATGAGCTTTTATGCCGAATACAACTTTTTCCAGGATGTCGTGGGAAGATACGGATTAGATAACTTTCAGTATATCTTTACTGACTCGGAATTCTGGTTAGCCATACGAAACACTTTCTTATTTGTTCTCGGTGTGGTCCCAGCGTCCATTGTCATTTCTTTATTCATAGCGATATTACTTAATAAAATTAAATTCTTATCCGGTTTTTTCCGTTCCATTTACTTTTTACCTTTTGTAACAAGTACCGTAGCGATTTCCATCGTTTGGAACTGGATTTACCATAGCCGATACGGATTGATGAACTATTTCTTAGGTCAAATTGGCATTGACCCGATTGCCTTCATCACCGATCCGGACTATGCCATGCTGGCTCTTGTCATCATGTCCATCTGGAGAGGTTTAGGCTTCAATATTATCTTGTTCCTCGTGGGGTTAAACAATATTGACGAGACCTATTATTCTGCAGCTAAAATAGACGGAGCCAAAGAATGGAGTCGGTTCACGAATATCACCTTGCCACTCTTAGGCCCAACCATGTTTCTCGTTTCTGTCATGGGAGTCATCAATAGTTTTAAAGTCTTTGATGAAGTGTATGCCTTGTTCCAGAGCCGGCCAGGACCCGCACGTTCAGCTTTAACCGTCGTGTATTATATCTTCCAGAAATTCTACGAAGAGTACCAATATGGGGTAGCGACAGCTGCAGGGATTGTGTTGTTCCTGATCATACTTGTCTTTACGCTCATTCAAATGGCCTTTAACAAAAAATTCGTACACCGTTAAGAGAGGAGAACTATCAAGTGGAAGAAATACGTGAAAGAGATGTCCCTGTCGTCCTCAAAAAGTCGGATAAAGGGAAACCGCAAAAAGAAATTACTTCAACTAGTGAGAAAGTCTTACGAGCAATCGCTTATGTTCTCTTAACAGTTGGAGCCGTTACAATGCTTATTCCATTCATTTGGATGGTCATGACATCACTCAAATCTCCAGGGGAAGCCGTTGCCATGCCTCCCGTGTGGTGGCCAAGTATTTTACGTTTTGAGAACTATGCAAGGGCGTTTGAAGTGGCGCCATTCGGACGTTACTTCTTAAACAGTGTGCTCATTACATCTGTATCAACGATTGGAGAATTAATCTCAACAATCTTAGCTGCCTTCGCTTTTTCAAGGCTGAAGTTTTATGGGAAAAATATTCTCTTTACTATCTTGATTGCGACAATGATGGTACCAAGTGAACTATTAATTATTCCGAACTACTTAACTTTATCGAACTTAGGATTAATCAATACCTATGCAGCGATGATACTGCCTTATTTAGCCAGTGTGTTTTCAGTCTTTATGCTGAAGCAGAATTTCGAGTCCGTTCCTAATGAGTTATACTATGCTGCAAAAGTAGACGGCAGTAGTGACTGGAACTTCTTATGGACCATTATGGTTCCTCTTTCTAAATCAGCAATTGTGGCTGTGACTATTTTAAAGATTATTGGAAGCTGGAACGCCTTCTTATGGCCGTTAATCGTCACAAACGACCGATTATTACGTCCATTACCTGTCGGGCTACAAGCTTTTACAACAGAAGCAGGGACGCAATTTGAATTACTCATGGCAGCTTCAACAATCGTTGTCGCACCAATGGTTATTATTTACCTATTCCTCCAACGCTACATTATTATGGGCATTTCAAAATCCGGTATTAAAGGATAGAGAGGCACTAGGTAAGCAAAAAAATCGGTATCACTTTTTAAATACAAAAAACCAAAAGGAGACGATACAACAATGCAGAGCAAATGGATTAGATGGGGTACAGGACTTTTAACAGCAAGTGCGCTATTTTTAGCAGCTTGTGGAAACGGCGAGGAGACGACAGAAACGCCAGACCAGTCAGATGATAATACTGGAGAAGAAACTGTAGACGAAACAGAAACGTCAGATGACAACGAAACATCAGATGATACTGCCTCTGGTGAAACAATTGAAATCACATTCTGGCACGCTATGAACGGCCCTCACCAAGAAGCAATCACTGCTTTAACGGAAGCCTTTAACGGAAGCCTTTAACGAATCGCAAGATCAGTATTTTGTGAATGAACAAGGTCAAGGTGGGTATCCTGAATTAAGTCAATCAATTATGGGAGCAGGCGTTTCTGGAGACTTACCAACGATGTCTCAGTTAACAGCGACTGATGTTCCAGAATTAGCTTCAAATGAATTATTGGTTCCTTTATCAGATGACTTCTTAACATCAAATGGCTTTGAACAAGAAGCAATTGATGACATTTACGATGGTTTCTTAACAGCATCTGTTTATGATGGCGAACGCTTTGCAATGCCTTTCTCAAAATCTACACGTGTCATGTATTACAACCAAGGTATCTTGGACGAGTATGATGTTGAATTACCAACGACTTGGGATGAAGTAGAAGCTTTAGGCGAATTAATGGTTGAAAATGGTGATGACCGTGTCGCTATGGGATTCGAAAACGGTTTTGAAATGGAATTTGAAACAATGGCACGTCAAAATGGTGCAGGCTTTATTGATGGAGAGACATTAGAAGTCGACATCAACTCACCTGAAAGTGTGGAAGCATTAGAATTAATCGCTAATATGTTCGATGAAGGCTATGCCCGTACGGCTGGGGAAGACGGCTTCTTCTCAGGACCATTCGGTAGAGGCGAATCGGCTCTATACATTGGGTCGTCTGCTGGAGTCGCACACGTTCAACCGGTAGCGGATGAAAATGGCTTAGACTGGGGAACAGCTCCGATTCCAACATTGAATGATACAGAATTAACTTTATTTGCTGGAAATGACTTGGCTCTCTTCCACTCAGCATCAGAAGAAGAGCAACAAGGATTTGTAGAATACGTCAACTTCTTATTGCAGCCTGAAAATACAGCTGAATGGGCCATGTTATCTGGTTATGTTCCGATTCGTGAGTCCGCTCTTGAAGATGAAGACTATTTGGCTTTCTTAGAAGAAAACCCACAACAAGAAGCAGCGACTACAATGTTAAGCTACGGTATGTCTTCTCCAACATTCTTAGGATACGGAGAATTTAGAAATGCGTTAATCGATGCCATGGATGATGTCGCTGTTTCAGGTATGGCTCCACAAGATGTCTTAGACAACTTGCAGCAAGAAGCTGAATCGATTATCGAATCAAATAACTAAACAGAGTTCCTAAAAGGAATAACGGAAAGGATATTCATATGACAACTTACCGCTTATGGAGTGGGTTACGAACCATTGGTGGGAACATTGTCGAAGTACGAACAGAACAAGCCAGAGTCCTCTGTGACTTTGGCTTATCTGTTTCGGCTGACGTTCCCGAATCAGAACAAACCCAATCCGAACTGGAAAACTTCCTTCAGGCCAAACGCTTGCCGGCGATTCCTGAACTCTTTCCAACGGATGATTTTGAAAAAATAGAACTCGCTGGCTTTGAAGAAGCTACTTTAGAAACAGCACTTTTCATTTCTCACCTGCACCTCGATCATATGGGCGCTTTGCGCTTTCTACCAGAAGGGGTCCATGTTTACTTATCGGAAGACTCGCTTAAATTGTTTCATTTATTGGTGGAAGTGGGGGAGGAAGATCCCGTCAGATGTCAGCTTCACTCTTATAAACCGGAAGAAACGATTCAAGTGGGGGACATAACGGTGACGCCTCATTTAAGTGATCACGATGCCCTCGGCACAACGGCTTTCTTCATCGAATCCGATGACTTGAAACTGATTCATTCAGGAGACTTCCGCTTTAATGGCAACTACCCGGAACGCGTGACAGAGTGGGCTGAAAAAGCCAGAGACTGGCACCCGGATGTCCTGCTTATCGAAGGAACGAGCTACAGTTTCGACGACGACGAAGAAGGGGACGAAGAGGTATTGGAAGAAACAGAAACCACTTTAGAAGAGCAAGTGGAGATGGACCCCTTATCAGAAGAAACCTTACTGGATGCAGTCGCAGACACCGTCAACACGCATGCTTCTGATCTCGTCGTCTTTAACCCTTACATCCGAAACGTGGAACGCTTAGCTTTCGTTGAAGAAGTCGTGACCGAACGCGGACGAACGATGGTATGGGAAGAGCCCTATGCCTATGTCTTAAGCGGCTTTTATCCAGAGCGAACTTGGACGGTCTTAGAAGAAACCAAAACTGGGAAATTGGATGACTCCCTTATAGACCAAAGCCTCTCACTGGATGCCATAAAAGAAACCCCCGGAGATTATGTACTGCAAAACAGTTATAAAAACCTCTCCTATTTAGATGGGTTCACTCAAGGCGTCTATATCCATAGTAACGGAGAACCTTTAGGGGATTACGACCCACGTTATCAAGAGATGTTGGAACAGCTCGAACAGTTCGGCTTAACTTTCTTATCTCTAGGAGCCAGCGGACACGCGAACCGAGATGAAATCATCGAAGTCGCCAAAACCGTATCAGCCAAATACACCTTACCTTGGCACTCCTTTAAACCAGAAAGTCTGCACGCCGCACTATTTGAAAACGGCATCGAGTCTTTCGTACCAGAATTGAATAAAGAGTACCGTGCATAAAGAAAGAGAAGCGAGGAGAATGACAGAATTCTCCCGCTTCTTTTTTATGAGATACACCATTTATTTCAATCATTCAATCCCAAAATTTTCCTCAGTGAGTAGGCGTTCAGGATTACTCCCGATTTCATCAGCATGGAAAAGCTCTCGTATGATTCCATCATTTAGATAATTGGCAATGGAGAGCATAATCATCCCTTGGTCCAAGGCTAAATAAGTCTCGGCAATGATTCCTGTTTCTAAATTAACAGTATCCATATAACCATAATTTCCATATAAGCCTAAATCACGTAATGTTTCCAAGTTTTCCATAACAGCTTCCGAATCATAGTCCAAAGCTAAAAAGCTGGCATGAGGAGTGACGGTGGCGGAAGACTCATATCCTTCAATACCCAACACTGGCGCACCGAATTCTGAATAGCCATTTGGAATAGCAGCTGGCGAAAAGCCCCATGCGTCATAGTCATTCATCTCTGCATACTTGATTTGTCCTTCAACATGACGGGCATTATTTAAGCCTAAACCATTTTCAGCTAATTCTATTTCATTGATAATTAAAGCTGGCATTAAACCTTCAAACATACTTCCTCCCCAACTAGGAACAAACTGGATGCCTTCATATTCATAATAACCTTGGAACAATTCAACTCCATTATAGGATACATGCTCACCTTCTGGGATTTGAGATTGCCATGTGTCACTAGGTAAAAAAGTTCGATTTAAATGCCACCAGTGGTCTTCTGGGACATCTCCTTTTCCAATTGCTAAATAGCTAGTGATACGTGTTTCAGAATAGAACGTTCCGTAATGATGGGAGGTGAGAGAATCAACTTCCACATCAAAGCCGCCTCTAAACTGTCCAACACTGTCGTCGTAAAGAGGACTGTAATCCATGGCTTCAACTAGTGCCTGTGTTTGAGAAGCTAAATCGTCGTAATACTGTCCAAGAATAACTAAACTTGCTGTTAACCATCCGTTATCAACCATTGATATAAATTGACCCCAATCGGTCATTAATTCTCCTGAATCAATAAAGTACCAATTATAATACAATCCGTTCCAGGTTTCCATTTCCTCTAAACTGTTTAACGTAACTTGAACTTTTTCGAAGCCTTCCTCTTCAGTTAGTATATCCATCTCTACCGCAGAAACGACACTTAATAAGTACATAGCAATATTAGTAGGGGAAGTATGGCCGGCTTCTTCCCATCCCCCCTCTTGTGTTTTGCAAGATAAATGTTTAGAAAATTGCAATGAAAAGTTAAGAACTTTGCCAACCACTTTTAGT
>NZ_BAAACW010000086.1:3219-4774 GCF_039521845.1 Alkalibacterium iburiense | reverse complement strand
AAAACACCTTGTGATTTAATTAACAAATATAGAATCCGGTAAGAATATAGTTTTATGCAACACTAGTGATATATACAATAAAAAAAGAAAGCAGCATTGATACTTTATCAGTAAAAGCTTTCTTTTTTCTATTATCTCGTATTCAAAAGTCAAAAGTTATGGAACGATAGAAAAATACCAAATAAATATATCAGTTTTAAAAAGAAGCCCCACTAATTAAATTAATCTAGGTCCCTTTCTTGATGTTTCTTGAAACCGTTTCATTTGAAATGTGAATATATATAAACTACCATTTACTATGTAACCCTTATTTAGAAGAAATTAATGCGACGTATGACATTATAATACATTAGGAGGACTGTCACATGTACATCAGAAAATCAAAATTACAGTATCATGCAAAACCTGAGAAAAGTAACCCTATTATCGCACGACGCTTACAAGAGATTTTAGGGGGTCAATGGGGAGAAACTACAGGAATGTTGGCCTATACGCTTCAAGGTTGGAACACTGTTGGCAATGAAAAATATAAAGATTTATTATTAGACACTGGTACGGAAGAAATAGGCCATATGGAAATGTTAGCAACCATGATTAATGACCTATTACGTGACGCTCCTACTGATACGATAGAAGAATTTGCGAGAAATAGTGATCCAGCGACTGCTGCAATACTTGGTGGTATGGACCCTCAACATGCATTCGTCAATGGTCTTGGTGCAGGGCTATCTGATTCTAACGGAAACCCGTGGAGCGCAAATTTCATCGTCTCAAGCGGGAATTTACTCGCTGATATGCGCTTCAACGTTGTCCGTGAATCACAGGCACGCCTTCAAGTATCACGAAACTTCCTGCAAACGGAGGATAAAGGAGTTCGCGATATGCTGAGTTACCTCATGGCTCGTGAAACGCAGCACCAGCTTCAATTCTTAAAAGTTTGTGAAGAATTGGAAGAAAAATATGGTCCAGTTGTACCACATGGTACTCAAGACTTACAAAAACAAGGTAAGGAGTTTACACATACACTTTACAACTTCTCAGAAGGAGAAGCCTCTCAAGCACTCGAAGGAGAAACTGCCCGTGATGGAAACAAATTCCACTATAGTAGTGACCCCATCATGGCAGGTGGTGAGCCTGATCTAACAGCCGCACCAGAAATATTAAGAAATACGCCACCTGAAGATCCAAACACTGCTGTTGAAGAAGGACGCAGAATGCTTGAAGGTAATAAAAATACAAGTAAATAGTTAAAAAATAAAAATATACTGGGCTTAGACTTATGTGATATGCATAAGTCTTTTTTTTTGGTGCCTTTTCATCGAAAGGAAATATGTCCAAAAGACGGGAAGATACTCTCATTATCTAAGGTCGAATATGTAAGAAGTGTATTTTATGAGATTTCCTTATTTTGATTGACCTATATAGAAAAGATATGTTCAAAGTTTTGAGTTATGAACACAAAAGAAAAAACCTATTCTATTACTTTAAAAAGCCAGGAACATCAGTACCAGATGAAGTTTGAACAAACTGAATACTTCAAAAAACGTTCTAAACA
>NZ_BAAACW010000086.1:0-3147 GCF_039521845.1 Alkalibacterium iburiense | reverse complement strand
GGTTTATTTGGCATGGATATACAAGGGGCCACTACGCTCTTCGTGGTGAATATGAAGCGAATAATTAAGCTCAAGAGCGAGAATGAAGAAAAATTAATAGAAAACAAACAAAAATAATCAGTGCTACCTGTGTAAATGTCTTGAAATTTACCAGATAATCACTGATTATTTATTTTACCCATTTATAGCCCTTAAAAAGGGTTTCTTTTTCAGCACCCTCGCTTCGTCCATTAAGCCTTTTAATAGTTTTTTCCGATAATGACTAGTGAAAATGGGACGAAGCCCTTCATCAATGGTTAAAATCACATGGCGGTGAATACTACGGTACATGTCGTTTGATTGAATATCTGCCCATTTCTGTGCTTCTCCAACTGCGCAGGTGGGACAGAATTTCCCTTTACACCGAATCGGAACATGCTTAACATTTGGGCAAGCCTCACACTTATACACGCGGAATCCATTAGACAAATCCCCACAATGCAGAAACTTATCAACTTCTTTTCTAATAACTTGGCGTATCTTTCCTTTGTTATTTTTTAGAAAATTCTCCCAATTATTATTGTCCAGAAATATAGCTTTTAGTTTATTCATTTCTATGCGAATGCTTTTCTCTACCATACGTATAGTGTACCTTTAAATCCCCTCTCTTTTCAAATCAAGTGATAGTGATTAACGTTTGAGGTGATAGGCTTTCTAGCGGGTAAAACTTTATACTTTCCTATTCTACAAAAAAATATCAACTCCCTTTTGTACATATAGTGGAGTTGATACCTGTTAATTATTTAATTTTCTACCGAACTCTTTTACAGCTTTTAGTATAGGCCGTCTGTCTTCGCCCACTAAGCCAATCATTTCTACAAACAACTCCACTCCAATAAGCACGAATATAGTCAGAAGAATGGAGCCAATCAAGGTTGAAAAGCTATACAATAAAGCGATAACTGAAAAAATCGCAGCAACGCAGTAAATAGCCAAAACTGTTTGACGGTGAGACAATCCTAAATTCATTAACCGATGATGAATGTGATTTTTATCTGCCGTGGAAATGGATTGTCGGTTTAACTTCCGACGAATAATGGCAAACAGCGTATCCGTAACAGGGATACCTAAAATGACTATAGGTATGATTAATGAAATAAGAGTCGCATTCTTCAGTCCTTGTAGAGAGAAAACGCCAATCATAAATCCTAAAAACAAAGCTCCTGTATCGCCTAAAAAGATACTGGCTGGCTGAAAATTATAAGGCCAGAAACCAGCAATAGCCCCAATTAGTACAAAAATCATAATAGAGACAGACACTTCTGAAATGGTTAAAAAGAAGAAACCAATCACGCCCATTGTAGTCAAGGCTATAATGGAAATCCCGCTTGCTAGCCCATCTAGTCCATCTATTAGATTGATTGCATTTGTAAAACCAATAATCCATAAAATAGTAAATGGAAATTGCCATGATCCGAAATGAAGTGTGCCGATTAAAGGAATCGTCATGGTCTCTAAAGCGACATCCCCTAAAAAGTAAACGGCTAGTGCGCCTAATATAATGCCACTTAATTTCACTAGAGGTTTTAATTCGTATAAATCATCAATTATACCTGTTAAAATGATAATAGAAGATCCTGCAAAAAGAGGAAGCACTTGGCTTAAGGGTATCGGCAGCAAGAAAAAACAAGAGAGGAAAAAAGAAATAAAGATAGGGAGACCTCCCATAGTCGGTGTTTCTTTTTCATGTACCCTTCTCTCTTCGGGCTTATCCGTCACCTTTAGCTTTAAAGCTATCTTTTTAAATAGAGGGGTTAAAATAAGTGTATTAATCATTGTAAATATACAAACGAGTAATACAATAAACATATTATACATATCACTGCTCTTTTCATCATACTTTCTTTACATTATAGCATTGACGGACGAAAAAACTCAATTGCATTTCAGAGAGAACTAGATTAAACTAATTAAAAAGGTTTCCATTTTTAAAGGAATAAGAAAAGAGGTCGCTATGCGCTCAGAAAGACACATCAAAAAACAGAAAAGAAAAACTTGGATAAAGAGGATTATTCTTATTCTAGGTATCCTTATTTCTTTTGCAGTTGGAACTGCAGCCGGTTATTATGGAAACCTCATTCAGAATTTTCTCACAAATATTAGTGATGAAGCATCAGAAGAACCTGAAGATACGACAGAACAGGATGAAACAATAGCTGACCTGCACCCTATCTCTATTTTAATCTTAGGTTTAGATGATGTTGGGGGTGGACCTCAGCGCTCAGATACTATGATGGTGGCAACGATTAATCCTGAACAAGAATCGGTCAAACTGGTTTCTATTCCCCGTGACACCCTGATTACTCTTCCCGGGACAGATCGTTTGGAAAAATTTAATGCCGTTTATCCTATTTATGGGATAGAGGGGCTCAAAGATTTCGTTGAAGATTATTTACGTATTCCTATTCATTTTCATGCCACACTCAGCTTTCAAGGACTCGTTGATTTAGTAGATGCAGTAGGAGGTATAACGGTCGATTCTGATTTGTCCTTTACTGTGCAAGACAGTGAGGAAAATATGGATGCCATTGAAATTGAAGAGGGAATTCAGACTTTAGATGGGGAAAAAGCCTTAGGCTATGCTCGCATGAGAAAACAGGATCCGCGGGGGGATTTTGGCAGACAAGAAAGACAGCGTGAAGTGATTCAAGCTTTGGCAAACGAGGTTTTGTCTCTCCGCTCTTTTACAAATATCGCTCCTATATTAAATGCGATTAGCCCTAACTTATCAACAAACATGTCTTCTCAACAAATCATGTCGGTGGCTTCCAATTATAGCTCCGCCGCACAAAATATTGAATCAATGGAAATGTCTGGGGTGGCTGATTATGTGTACATCCCAACTTATAATCAGGAACTTTACGTCTGGCTTCCTTACGAAGAGACTCTCTCAACCATTCAAGAGACTCTTAGAGAACATATGGAATTAGATCCTCTTACAAATGGAGATGATACACTGTATGAAACCATTGAAGGGGGTCCCAATGAAGAAGATGAGGACGACATAGAATACGAATAAAAAGAGCAGCGGTATGAAATCGAGACTGCTGAAAAACCCCTATTCTACCTATGATTTCAATAGATAGAATAGGGGGTTTTTAGTATAAT